>JANMFT010000422.1:0-5151 GCA_031374255.1 Limoniibacter sp.
TTTTTGCGCCAAAAGCTGCTTGCGCGAGGCTTTGTCTTCAGTTTTTGCCAGTAAGGATTTGAACGTTAGCATTTCGCCAAAAACCGATGCGGTTTCAGCCAATGTCAGCGGGGTGTTGGCCATTAGCGCACCTTGACCGCCAGCCAGAACCTGATGCACGCCATGGCCAAGTTCATGCGCCAACGTCATAACATCACGTGGTTTGCCAAGGTAATTCAGCAAAACATAAGGGTGGGCCGATGGCACGGTCGGATGCGCGAATGCACCCGGTGCTTTGCCAGCGCGGTTAGGTGCATCAATCCAGTTTTCGTCGAAGAACCGCTTGGCAATCGCCGCCATTTCGGGCGCAAAATTACCATAGGCCGACAACACGGTTTCGCGGGCTTCATCCCAGCCGATCAAGGCTTGCGGGGATTGCGGCAAGGGCGCGTTTCTGTCCCAGAAGTTTAGTTGCTCCATGCCCAGCCATTTGGCTTTCAGTTTATAATACCGATGCGCGGTGCGCGGGTACGCGTCTTGGACGGCGGCGACCAATGCATCAACAACTGGTCCCTCAACGCGGTTGGCTAAATGGCGGCCATCGGCGACATCTTTGAATCCGCGCCATCGGTCTGAGATTTCTTTGTCTTTGGCAAGTGTATTGGTGATCAAAGAAAACAGCCGCGTATTTTCGCTGAATTTTGCAGTCAGCGCTTTTGCACCCTGTTCGCGGACAGCGCCGTCGGCGTTTTGCATCAGGTTCAGTGTGGCCTCGAGCGACATTTTTTTGCTCGTTCCATCAAGATTTACGACATCAAACTGCATCGCTGCCATCGTTTCATCAAACAAGCGGTTCCATGCTGAGGCGCCGGTAATTGATTTTTCCTGGAACACCTGTTCGACGCGTTCTTCAAGCTGGTAGGGTTTTTCCATGCGGAGGTCTTCGACCCATGGCTTGTAGTGAGCCAAAAGCACGTCGGCCTTGAACGCCGCTTCTAAATCCTCTTGGTTGATGGCATTCATTTCAAGGCTGAAAAAAACCAGATGCGAACTCATATCCGTGAGCGTGCCTTGAACATCGGCGAAGAACTTTGCAGCTGCGGCATCGGCGGTGTTGCCGTAATAATTAAGGCCTGCATATGAGCCGAGTCGGCCCGCGCGTTCATCAATTGTCTCAAACGATTGAATGGCTGCCCCCAAGCCATCATTGCCTGTGGCCTTTGCGGCAGCTTCAAGATTGCCCTTCCAGCGGGCGGCAAAAGCTGCGGCGGCGTCGACAACCCATTTCAAATCGTCTGCGATTTTCGCGTCGTCCATCCCGCTATAGAGCGCTGATAAATCCCAAACTGGCAGGCCGTTTAGAATTTCAGCTTCAGACGTGTTTGCTTGCATGTGAATTGGCTCAAATTTGAATGATCCGGTTTGCCCAACCTTCAGCATTTCAGGTGTATCGTTTTAGAACAACCCTGCTTCAACGCAGGACATTGATCATGTTGACGTTTTAGCCCGCGAAAGCCGCCATGCAAGCATTGTTTATGCAAGAACCCGTTCTGATTGTTGATGATGATCCGGTGCAACGCCGGTTGTCTGAGGCAACTCTCACTCGCGCTGGTTTCACCGTGGTGGCCGTTGATAATGGCAAAGACGCTTTGACGCGGCTTGAGAATGAGGCGTTCTCGGCGGTCTTGCTTGATATGATGATGCCGGGAATTGATGGCGCTGGTGTGCTGTCAGGATTGGCGCAACTGGGCGTTGCAACGCCGGTTGTGGTGCAAACCGCACAAGGCTCAATTGATGCTGCAGTTCGTATGGTTCGGGCCGGTGCGTTTGATTTTCTGGTCAAACCGGTTGCGCCTGAAAGGCTGGTTTCGTCTGTTCAATCAGCAATGAAGCTGCTTGCTTTCGAAGGTAAGGCTCAAGTTGCCCGCGCGCGCGCAGCCGAGCGCTTTAGCCTTGATGACCTTATCACAGTCAGCCCGTATATGGAAAAGGTGGTGCGTCTTGCCTCGCGGGCCGCAGCCTCAAATATTCCGGTGCTGATCGAAGGCGAATCCGGTGTCGGCAAGGAGATGGTAGCCCGCGCAATTCAGTCGCATAGTGACCGCAAATCGAAGCCGTTTCTGACGGTTAATTGCGGGGCCATCCCTGAAAAACTGGTTGAGAGTATTTTGTTCGGCCACGAGAAGGGTGCGTTTACAGGTGCCAATGAGCGCCATGATGGTAAGTTTGTCGAGGCTGATCAGGGCACGTTATTTTTGGATGAAATCGGCGAGTTGCCGCTGGATGTTCAGGTGAAATTGCTGCGCGCCGTGCAGTTTAATGAGATTGATCCGGTTGGTGCCAAGCGCCCGCGCAGCGTGAATATTCGCCTTATTTCGGCGACCAATAAAAACCTGATCGAAGAGATCAAGGCTTCACGCTTCCGCGAAGACTTGTTTTACCGCCTTAATGTGTTTCCTATTTATGTACCCCCGCTCCGCGAGCGCCGTGAAGATATTGCACAATTGGCCGGGCATTTTTTAAAGCGCTACATTAATATAACGCCCCATTCCCCCGCGCGGCGGATTTCCGCGTCGGCGCAGGACATGCTTGTCAAACATGACTGGCCGGGTAATATTCGCGAACTGGAAAACGCGCTGTATCGCGCAGTTGTTTTAGCTGATGGGCCTGAACTGCGCCCGGAAGAATTTCCGCAGATTTTAGCCCAAGCCAAACCAATTGATATTGAGACTTATGCGCGCCAAGTGCTTCCAATTGCGCAAACACCCCCGCTTGATCATGAACCCCAAGCCCTGCAGCCTGTTGCCGAAGAAGAATTTGACCTCAAAGGTAAAGTCAATCTCATCAATGCGCGCGGGCATATGCGGTCTCTACAAGATATTGAGGCTGATATTTTACGGCTGGCAATTGCCCATTATAATGGACAATTGTCGGAAGTGGCCCGCCGTCTTGGTATTGGCCGCTCAACATTATATCGCAAGATTGCAGATTTTGGCTTGGAAACTGCGTATTTAAGTCTTGACCAGCAAGGCAATTGAACTTCCCTTTACCGGCGATTAACTGTGTTTCGTCATGTTCCAACAAGGCTTTGCGGCTTTGTCACGGAATGAACGCATTTGTTTGCAACGCGAAATTGTGCAAATAGCTGGAATGGAATGTGATGTGCCGGAATGTTCCGGTAGCATTTCGAATAGGGGACAGGGTCGTTTAGTGTTGCGTTTTGCAGGTTTTATCGCAGGTGTTGCCCGCCACAGTGTTTTTGCTGTGATCGCATTTCTTTGCGTTGTTGTTGTGCCGCAAACGGCATCGGCCGAAACCCGCACTTTGAAACTGTATTATGTTCATACCAATGAGCGTGCCGAAGTCACTTATAAGCGCAACGGCAAATATCTGTCGGATGGCTTGAAAAAAGCCAATATGATGCTTCGCGACTGGCGTCGTAACGAACCCACAAAAATGGATCCTAAAACGCTCGATATTTTGTGGCAGGTGTACAAAGCGTCGGGCTCACGCGATTATATCCATGTCGTGTCGGGGTATCGTTCACCAGCCACCAACACGATGCTGCGGCGTACGCGTGGCGGACAGGCCGAGAAAAGCCAGCATTTGCTTGGTAAAGCCATCGACTTTTATTTGCCAGATGTGAAGCTGTCTAAACTGCGCGCGTTGGCATTTAAAATTCAAGGCGGGGGCGTTGGTTATTATCCGCGTTCAGGCTCGCCTTTTGTACATATTGATAGCGGCAATGTGCGTGCTTGGCCACGGATGAGCCGCGGCGAATTGCTGGCGCTGTTTCCGGACGGGAAAACGATTCATCTGCCTGCCGATGGAAAACCTTTGCCGGGTTACCAAGCAGCGCTTGCCGCTTATAAAAATGGCAAAGGTGCAAGCAATTCTATTGTTGTGGATAACTCGCCATCATCGTCAAATGAAAAGAGGCCAACTTTATGGGCGGCGCTTTTTGGTGGCGGGGCTGATGAAAGCGATGATGAGGCCGATGTTTCAACCATCGCTTCTGCACCGCCACCCAAAAAACCAGTGGCTGTTGCTGCTGCAAAACCGCAACCTGTTGATATAGCGTCGCTGCAACCGGAAGCTTTGGATGGTGGCCCTGATTCTTCCGGCTCCAATGTCGTTGCTTCAATTCAAGCCAATCAAAACAATGTTCAGGCCGCAGCGGCATTGGAAGCTATCGCTGACGTTGCACCTGAATTTACGCCGCTGCCAAAGCGGGATGCACCGGTTCCAAGTTCAGCGCCGAGGGTTGTCGATACACCCGTGGCCGATGTGCAGATTGCTGCCCTTGAGCCGGTTGACCCTAAAGCTGTGAAAGAAGCGCAAGCATTGGCTGAAGCTGAAATCGCCGCAATTGATGCCACTGCAAACTCAAATCTTCCAAGTGATGGCCCTGTGCCAACACCGCGACCTGTTGTGGCCGTTGCGGCGATTGAACCCGAAGTCACCGGCGATCCGGTTGATATCGCGTCGCTCAGCGCTGATCCTGCCGGTGCACCACAGCAAGATGAATTGCGGGCCGCTTTTGCGCCTATGCCTGAAGCCGAGCCCGGCCGTGATATTGCAGTTGAGCCTCTCAATCCTGACAACATTGCACCTGAAGAGTTAAACCCCGAAGATGGTGCGGTAGAAGTCGCATCGCTGCCTGACAGCGGGCCTATCCCTGAACTGCGTCAGAATGACTTGCCTGTTGACAATTCACAGGTTGACGAACTTTCAGCAACACCGGAGCCGGTTGTTGCCAAGCCAGCCGCCAAAACCGGGGCCATTGGTGCCAACGTTAAAACCGGCGTTAAAACCACCGGCAAAAGCGCAAAAATACTAACGGCTAAGATTGTGAAAAAACCCGTTGCAGCACCGGACATCGTAACGCCTGTGAACCCGGATCGGTTTGGCCCAGCTGGCAATCAAAGTGCTTCCAATGATGCGCCTAAGCTCAAGAAGAATGGCAAAGGCCCGCGTATTTTGCCTGACGGCTCAACTTTGGTGTCAGCCGGTAAAATTGCGCCTTAAAGTCATCCCTTCATTTGGCTTGCAGTGCGCGCCAAAACTTCGATTTCAGAAAACCTGCCTTCATTCATTAGCGCTTTTGGCGTAATCCAAGAACCGCCAACACAAACAACATTTGGCAGCTTCAAATAGCTTATCGCACTATCA
>JANMFT010000424.1:0-12784 GCA_031374255.1 Limoniibacter sp.
GCGTTCGCTGACGCTTTGCAAAAAGCCATCACGGCTCCGATCAGCCATGGGCGCGAGCCGATTGAACTGACAGCGTCTATTGGCGTTGCCACCGCCACACAGCAGGGTGTCACCGCTGAAATGCTGGTCAAAGACGCAGAACTCGCGATGCACCAAGCCAAGCGCCATGGCGGCAACCGGATTGAACCGTTCCGCCCGGCATTTCGTGCAGCGGGCTCTGACAGGTTGCAAATGGAATCTGATTTGCGCCGTGCGTTGGAGCGTAATGAGTTGGAACTTGTTTATCAGCCGATTGTGCGGCTTGCCGATAATGGGATTGCGGGGTTTGAAGCGCTGATGCGATGGAACCATCCGCGCCGCGGGCAAGTGTCGCCTTCAGAGTTTATTCCGCTGGCAGAAGAAACCGGCCTTATCGCTAAGCTCGGTCTATTTGCGATGAACGAAGCCGCCAATGAGCTTAGAAAATGGCAGTTTGAACTTGGTGAAATGCCGGTATTTGTATCAGTCAATCTTTCGAGCGCGCAAATACTCCGGCAAGATGTTGCCGGTGATGTGAGTTCCGTTCTGGCACGTTCCGGCCTTAAACCCAAATTCTTCAGGCTTGAACTCACCGAGTCAGTGGTCATGGACGATCCTGAAAGGGCTGTTGCGGTGCTTGATGAATTAAAAGGGTTTGGCATTGGCCTCTCGCTCGACGACTTTGGCACCGGCCATTCTTCACTGTCTTATTTGTCACGGTTTCCGTTTGACGCTATTAAAATTGACCGGTCATTTCTGGTCGATGAAAGTCCGAAACGCGACACGCTCCTCAAAGCGCTGGTTACACTTGGGCTTGATCTTGGGCTGGCGGTGATTGCAGAAGGTGTTGCAAATGATGTTGACGCCCAAGTGCTGCGTGAACTTGGTTGCACCTATGTGCAAAGTTTCGCGTTTGGCGAACCGCGCAATTCCGACCAGACTTTCAGGCTTTTGAAACAGCAAATGGCGCTCGTAAAAGCTTGAGGTTTTGCGGTCACGCCTTGGTTACGCAAATGTGCTTTAGTCATGATTGAATGCAACCGCGTCAACGTGCATATGCAGCAAATGATCAAAACCCTTGCACTCATATTAGGACTTACAGCTTTGAGCCTGCCTGCTTTTGCCGCCCAAACTGATTGGGTGAAGTCCGAAGGCGGGGCAATACGGCTGGTGATCACTAATGACGGCAAATCGCCTGCGCGTGGATTTCTGGAAATCAAACTGAATGAAGGTTGGAAAACCTATTGGCGCGAGCCGGGTGATGGCGGCATTCCGCCTTCGCTAACAGGAGATGGCATGGCAGTGGATCTCCAGTTTCCCGCGCCTGAACGCATCAGCGAAAACGGCTCAACGTTTAGTGGATACCATGAAGCTGTCAGCTTGCCTTTCGTATTACCAGAAACTCTGGTGCCAGTCGATAAACTAACGGCATTCATTGGCATTTGCAGCGATATCTGCGTGCCGTTTCAGGCAGAGTTTCCGCTGGTACGTGATCCAAACGATGCAGCAATTATCGATCAAGCCTTTGCGCAACTGCCAAGGCTTGCTGCCATTAACGAAGGCATCACCAGCCAAAAACGTGTGGGAGAAACGCTAAATCTGGAAGTCTCAGAGCCAAACGGCACGCTGTTTCTGGCCCCTGAAAAAGGCGTGTATTTGGGTGTTCCGCAAGCCAATGCGACCGGCTTTACTGTGAAACTGCTCAAAGAAAAACTACCCGGTGTGAAAGTCAATTACACTTTGAAAACGCTGAATGGTGCAGTATCGGGTATATTCGTAATGCCGAAATAGGCAGCCTTTGAAAGCTGTCTTTTCTTTCCCGCCAGTTCGCATTATCAACCAACCATTGATCTATTTGGAGTTTCCCATGACTATTTCTGTTGGCCAAAGCGCCCCCGCAGGTTCATTCAAACTTATCACAGCAAATGGCCCGAACGATGTATCCGCGCATGACTTGCTTGGCGAAGGAACCGTCGTTCTGGTTGGTGTGCCGGGAGCGTTTACCCCGACCTGCAACGACAACCATATACCGGGTTACCTTGAGAATGCGGAAGCAATGAAAGAGCGTGGCGTTGATGCTATCTATATACTTTCCGCTAACGACCATCACGTGATGCGCGCATGGGAAAAGAGCCTTGGCTCGGCTGGCAAAGTCCATATGATTTCCGATTGGGACGCGTCTTATGCCAAAGCTCTTGGGCTCGATATGGATTCATCAGCATTTGGGCTTGGGATACGCGCCAAACGGTTTTCGATCCTGTTCAAAGACGGCAAGGTTGCAGCCGTGAATACAGAGGATAATCCCGGGCAAGTTTCGAAAACCTCGGCAGCGGCAATGATTGGGGCGTTGAGTTAAAGATTATAGGGGCTTCAAATCAAATCCACCAGGTTGAGCCGTCATCCCTGCGTCAGCAGGTATCCAGCTTTTTTCTGGTACCAACCAGCTTGAAACGAGCTGGAGTCGCGCCTGCGCGCTAATGACGGTGTCTACGGCTTTACGGGCGCTATCGTTTTAACTCCCCATAAACGGAGCCATACCCTGCCGTGCTAATTCATCGGCGCGCTCATTTTCAGCATGTCCGGCATGGCCTTTGACCCAGCGCCAATCAACTTCGTGCCGCGCGCGGGCTTCATCAAGCGCCTGCCAAAGCTCTAAATTTTTGACCGGCTTTTTATCGGCAGTGCGCCAGCCATTGCGCTTCCAGCCTGAAATCCATTTGGTAATTCCATCCCGAACATAGACTGAATCAGTTGTCAGAATAACCGAACACGGCTGCTTCAAAGCGCCGAGAGCTTCAATCGCAGCCATCAATTCCATTTGGTTGTTGGTGGTGAGTTTAAGCCCGCCATAAAGTTCTTTTTGGGTGCCGCAATAGCGCAGGATCGCACCCCAACCACCGGGACCCGGGTTGCCGGAACAGGCACCATCCGTGAAGACTTCAACGGTTTTCACGGGTTGGCCAAACCATATTCCGCAGCGCTTTTAATGTTACGGTGGAACGTCATTTTACGGCTGTACTCTTTGGGGTCTTTTTTAACGACCAATGAGCCTTCAGGTGTGTTGATCCAATCATAAAGCCGCGTCAGCATGAAGCGCAGCGCAGAACCGCGCGCGAGCAAAGGCAAGGCTGTGATTTCTTCGACGCTTAACTTGCGAACTGATTGATAACCTTCAAACAGGGCTGTGCCTTTGGCCAAGTCATAACTTCCGTCTTTGTCGAAGCACCACGCGTTCAAACACGTTGCAATGTCATAGGCCAAAATATCGGTGCAGGCGAAATAGAAGTCGATAATGCCGGACAGTTTTTCGCCCAAGAAAAACACATTATCTGGAAACAAATCTGCATGGATAACACCGCGCAGCAAATTATGCGGCCAATTGGCTTCAAGGTCAGCGAGGTCTTGCGTTGCATCGGCTACTAAACCCGGAACGACGCTATCGGCAAACTCTGCGCATTTATCCCAAAGCGGTCGCCAGTCTTCAAGCGTCAAGCCATTGCGACGATGCAGTGCAAAATCTGCACCCGCTATATGCATCTGGGCCAGCGCAACACCCAGTTGGCGGCAATGGTCTGCATTTGGCTTGCGGGGCCAAATGCCTTCAAGAAACGTGATTATTGCAGCCGGACGCCCGGCCAACTTGCCAATTATCCCGCCATCTTGACGAATGATAGGCAGCGGGCAAACCAAACCTTTTTGCTGCAAATGCTGCATCAAGCCTAAGAAAAACGGCAAATCAGCTTCGTTCACGCGCTTTTCATAGAGCGTGAGTATGTACTGGCCCTTGGTGGTGTGCAGCATGAAATTGGAGTTTTCAACGCCCTCGGCGATACCGCGATAGGACTTCAGTTCGCCGAGATCATAGGCCGAAAGAAACTCTTTCAACTGGCCGTCGGTTACATCAGTATAGACAGCCATTAATCAGCGCCCGACAAAAACGCCATATCCGGCTTGGTTAATTCCACATCGCGCAGCGCCCGCATCACCATAAATTCTTCGGTTTCAACGGCAGTCACCACCGGTTCTACAAGCACATCAAATCGCGCGGCAA
This sequence comes from Limoniibacter sp., assembly GCA_031374255.1. Classification (GTDB taxonomy): domain Bacteria; phylum Pseudomonadota; class Alphaproteobacteria; order Rhizobiales; family Rhizobiaceae; genus JALOTE01. The sequence goes on from JANMFT010000424.1 coordinate 4,070, forward strand.
AAGCATCCAGAATTTCATTGACCAGAATTTCCGGTGCGGAAGCACCTGCTGAAAGTCCCAATGTTGAGATGCCTTCCACTTTCGCCCAATCAATATCGGCAGCGGTTTGCACCAGCATAGAAGCGCGCGCACCGGCTTTGAGCGCGACATCAACCAGCCGCATGGAGTTAGATGAGTTTGGCGCACCGACCACTATAAACAAATCACATCCTTCAGCCGCAGCCTTTACAGCCTCTTGCCGGTTGGTGGTGGCATAGCAAATAGATTCGGCAGCCGGTGCGGTGATAGCGGGGAATTTTGCCTGCAACGCGGCCAGCATATCAGATGTATCATCAACTGACAGCGTGGTCTGGGTAACGAAGCCCAGCGCCTCAGGGTTGGCCGGGCGCAACGCCGCGATGTCTTCTACAGTTTCAACGAGCGTAATTGCGCCCTCCGGCAATTGGCCCATCGTGCCAATCACTTCTGGGTGGCCCTTATGGCCTACAAGCAGAACATGCCGCCCGCGCCGCTCATGCAGCATCGCCTGCTTATGAACTTTGGAAACCAGCGGGCACGTCGCATCCAGCGCCAGCATATTACGGGCCGCTGCATCTTCCGGAACTGATTTTGGCACGCCGTGCGCAGAAAACACGACCGGCTTGTCCATATGTTCGGCGGGAATATCGCTTAGCTCTTTGATGAACACCGCGCCGCGCTGTTTCAGGCCATCAACCACATATTTATTGTGCACAATCTCGTGGCGCACATAGACCGGCGCGCCATATTTTTTGAGCGCCAGCACAACAATTTGAATGGCGCGGTCTACTCCGGCGCAAAATCCGCGCGGGCCGCATAAACGGATGGTGAGTTTTGGTTTTTGCATGGCCACGCCAGAATCTTGTTTGGCTTTGGTCGCCATTTCGACGATTCAAGTCAAGCCGTTTTACGGCGGGTTTTTATGATGTAAGCCAGCAAAACACCAGCCAAGGCCAGAGCCAGCCCATACCACGTGATCAAATACTGCAGGTGATTATTGGGCAAATCAATGCGCGTCACACCTGCAATCGGCAGCAAACCATCAGGCAATTTTGAGGTTTTATCCACAAAAAATGGCAGAACGTTTTTATCGTCCAGACCTGCAGCGGAGATCATGGCGCTCAAATCTTTCCAGTAAAATTCGTGTTTTTCAGGCGTATTTTCCGGCACAACCCAGCCCGGCTTTTGCGTGAGTGCCGCGCGGGCCAGCCCCTCAATATTGACGAGTTGGTTCATCTGGCCATCGTCGCGGGTTTTTGGATCACGCTTATCGTATGGCACAAAACCACGGTTGACGAACAATACTTGCCCGCCCTCAACCTCCACTGGTGTGTAGACATGCCAGCCGGATTGGCCCTCAAATGTGGCAAGCAGATATTGTTCTGCATCATTCATCAATCTGCCGGTGAGTTTTACAGGCCGGTATTCAATATCTGTCCCGCTATCAGCCATGCCGATAATGGCGTTAAGCGGAACCGGTGCTTCAACAATGCGCGTGTTGATGGTGTTGACCAGTGCCTCTTTCCAAATCATGCGGTTCCATTGCCACGTGCCAAGACCGATTAGAATTGCGAAAGCGATACCAGAGACTAAAAGAAGAAGGGGGCTGATTTTCGGGCGCGTGATCTCAGTCATTATTGCCGGTAACTCCAGAAGCTGCTTGTCGCGCATAGTGATGAGCAAGCAATACGCCTTTTATCAGCCGCGTCAGCCACATGCATAGTGTTATGATTACGACCGGCCATAGAAGAATATGCAGCCAAAGCGGCGGTGAAAATGTGTTCTCCAAAACCAATGCCCCGCCGAGGACAATGATATTGGCGAACATAACCACAAATACCACAGCGCCGTCACCCACATCAAACGCCGAAAAATCAAGACCGCAATTACTGCAAGCGGGTTTGATTTTGAGCATGCCGGCAAACAACTGCCCCTGCCCGCAGCGCGGACATTTGCCCTTGAGACCCGTTCGGGTGGGGTCGATTGGCGGGTAGCTGGCTGCGTTTTGATTCATATTTCGCTTTCGAGTGCCTCGAATCAAAAACGGCGGGTTGCCCCGCCGTTTTCATCATATATGGTTGGTCATCCGTGGTGTATTGGTGCGCCCCAAGACGCCCACACGTAGATGCAGAAGAAAAGGAACAGCCAAACCACATCCACAAAATGCCAATACCATGCAGCGGCTTCGAAACCAAAATGCTGCTTTGGTGTGAAGTGCCCTGCTAGAGCTCGGAACAGGCACACCGCCAAAAAGATAGTGCCGATCAAAACGTGGAACCCATGGAAGCCGGTCGCCATGAAGAACGTTGCGCCATAAAGTGAGCCTGAAAACGAGAATGGCGCAACCGAATATTCGTATGCCTGCACCATTGAGAATATTACGCCAAGGCCAACCGTTAGTGCCAAGCCCCATTTGAGGCCGTCGCGATCGCCATGGATCAAAGCATGGTGCGCCCAAGTGACCGTCGTGCCGGACAAAAGCAATATCACAGTGTTGTAAAGCGGCAGGTGCAGCGGATCGAGAACTTCAAGCCCTTTTGGAGGCCATTGGCCGCCGGTATATTCACCACGCAAATATTGAGCAGCTTCGCCGGCATAAAGGCTGGCATCAAAAAACGCCCAAAACCACGCAGCAAAGAACATCACTTCTGAAGCAATGAACATGATCATGCCATAGCGCAAATGCAACGACACAACACGTGTATGGGCACCTGCGTGGGCTTCTTTCACGGTATCAGCCCACCAGCCATACATTGTATAAAGAACGATGGTGAAGCCAATCAGCAGCATCCAAGGTGAAGCTAAATTAACGCCGAGGAAATAGAAGTCGTTGCCTTTCAGGTTCTGCATATAACCCACGCCACCAATTGCCATGATCAGCGCGCCGAAAGAGCCTAAAATCGGCCATGGGCTGGGATCAACAATATGGTAGTCGTGGTTCTTGGTGTCAGACATTATCAAAGTCCCCGTAGATCAGTTGTTTGCGGTAGGTGCGCTACCTGAGTTTGATTTTAATGTGGCCTGTTCGGCAGATGTGTTGCCAATATTCAATACCGGAAAGAAGGTGTATGACAAAGTGATTGTTGTTATTTTTGCGGCTTCAACATCATCAACAATGGTCGGATCAACGAAAAACACCACTGGCATATCCAGTTTTTCGCCGGGCTTAAGCGTGGTTTCATTGAAACAAAAACACTGCAATTTGTTAAAGTAAGCGCCTGCGGTTTCCGGTGTCACGTTGAATGTGGCTATTGCTTTAACAGTGCCGGACGACTTGTTTTCGGCGGTGAACGAGATTTGCTTGGTCTCGCCAAGTTGAACCTCAACTTCGCGCTCCACCGGCCCGAATTTGATCGGCAGACCGCCATTCACGTTACCATCAAACCGCACTTTCACATTGTGGGCCAGCACTTGTTCTGGAGCTGCAGTCGCAATCTTCGGCGTTCCGCCGAAACCGGTGACTTGGCAGAATAGTTTGTAAAGCGGCACGGACGCATAGGCGGCACCGATCATCGACACGAAAAACACAGCACAAGCTGCCGCAACGCGCAAATCTGCGTTGCGTTTGGCTTTGCTTTGTGTCGAACCATTTGCCATTAAAACTGCCCATCGCTCATTCTAAAAAGCGTAATGCCATAAAACACAAAAACAATCGCAACGAGTGCAATGCCTAGAGCTATTGACCGCCCTTTGCGGGCTTTACGTTGCGCATCGCTTGGTGTGATGAGTTCAAGATCAGCCATTTATGCCATCACGCGGAGAATAATGGTTTCGATGAGCAGCGCGCCAAACAACGCGAACAGATACCATAGAGAGAATAGGAACAATTTTATAGAAGGGCGGTTTGCCGCCTCACCTTGAGCTTGCATCAATTGGAATGCGCGGAATGCAAACGTGCCGCCCAATGCACTGGCTGCAAATAAATAAGCATAACCAGCAAAGCCCGCGAAAAACGGCAGGGTGCCAGCGATGGCAAGCAAAACCGAATAGATAAATATTTGGCGTTTCGTGCTTTCGATGCCAGCAACATTCGGCATCATCGGCACGCCAGCTGCGCCATATTCTTCGCATTTCAAAAGTGCCAACGCCCAGAAATGCGGTGGTGTCCACAGAAACACGATTGAAAATAAAATGAAACTCTCAAGGCTGATCCATTGTCCGGTAACTGCTGCCCAACCGATAATTGGCGGGAACGCACCGGCAGCGCCGCCGATTACAATGTTCTGCGGGGTCAAACGTTTCAGCCAAGCAGAGTAGATAACCACATAAAAGAAAATTGTGAATGCAAGCCAAGTGCCTGCAACCCAATTGGTTGCAAGTCCGAGCGTCATTACTGACAGGAAGGATAAGACAACGCCAAATACCAGCACATCATGGGGCGCGATCCGGCCTGATGGAATAGGGCGCGATTTGGTTCGCGACATAACGGCATCAATATCGGCATCATACCACATATTGAGTGCGCCCGAAGCGCCACCGCCAATGGCAATTGCCACAACGGCGACAAGCGCAATGAACGGGTTAACGTGAACTGGCGCGATGACCAGACCGACCAATGCGGTAAAAACCACAAGTTGCATAACACGTGGTTTGAGCAGTTCATAAAAATCGCGCGGGCCCGCCAACGAAATCTCGTCTATGCCGACTTCCGTTTTCGCTATGATATTTTCAACCAAGGCCATCAGGCAAATCCAATCAGTTTAAGCGATTGGGCGGGGCTTTGTGTAAAGCCCCGCCCGAATTGATTATTTAATACGGGGAAGCTGTTCCCACTGGTGATATGGCGGTGGTGACGACAGCTGCCACTCAAGTGTGTCTGCGCCTTCACCCCACGGGTTGTTACCTGCAGGAACTTTCTTGGCAAAGGCTTGAACAACACTGACAAGGAAGACCAACACGCCTACTGCGGCAATATATGAGCCGTAAGACGAAATTGCGTTCCAGCCCGCATAGGCATCCGGATAATCGATATAACGGCGCGGCATTCCGGCAAGACCGAGGAAGTGCTGCGGGAAGAAAATCACGTTCACACCGATGAAAGTGATCCAGAAGTGCAGCTTGCCTAAAAACTCACTGTACATATAACCGGTTATTTTCGGGAACCAGTAATACCAAGCCGCGAAGATTGCGAACACAGCGCCCATCGACAACACGTAATGGAAGTGGGCAACCACATAATAGGTGTCGTGCATCGCGCGGTCGAGACCGGCATTGGCGAGCTGAACGCCCGTTACACCACCAAGCGTGAAGAGGAAGATGAATGCAATCGCCCAAAGCATCGGCGTTTTGAACGAGATCGAACCGCCCCACATTGTAGCAATCCATGAGAAGATTTTAATGCCGGTTGGCACCGCAATTACCATTGTTGCAAACTGGAAGTAGCGCTGCGCCTGCAGTGAGATGCCGGTCGTATACATGTGGTGAGCCCACACCACAAAACCTACTGCACCAATTGCCACCATTGCCAATGCCATGCCCATATACCCGAAAATCGGCTTTTTGGAGAAGGTCGAAATAATATGGCTGACGATGCCAAAGCCAGGCAAAATCAAAATGTAAACTTCTGGATGGCCGAAGAACCAGAACAAATGCTGGAACAGGATCGGGTCGCCGCCGCCCTGCGGATCAAAGAACGCAGTGCCGAAGTTACGGTCGGTGAGAAGCATGGTGATTGCACCGGCCAAGACCGGCAAAGACAACAACAGCAGAAATGCGGTGATCAAAACCGACCATGCAAATAGCGGCATTTTAAACAGGCCCATGCCAGGTGCGCGCATGTTGAAAATAGTTGTGATGAAGTTGATAGCGCCCAGAATGGATGACGCGCCCGCCAAGTGAAGCGACAAAATAGCCAAATCGACAGCAGGTCCGGGCTGGCCAGATGTTGAGAGCGGAGGATACATCACCCAACCGCCGCCGACGCCATAAGCACCGGGGCCACCTTGCACAAACATTGAGGCCAGCAGCAAGAAGAACGCAGGCGGCAGCAGCCAGAACGAAATGTTGTTCATGCGCGGAAACGCCATATCCGGCGCACCAATCATGATCGGGATCATCCAGTTGGCAAAACCGCCGATGAGTGCGGGCATGACCATGAAGAAGATCATGATCAGGCCGTGACCCGTCGTAAACACATTATACATGTGCTTACCTGCATCCATCGCAGCATCACCTTCGACGCCATAGACCATCGCAGCAAGGCCATGAAAAATCTGAATGCCCGGCGCCTGCAATTCCATGCGCATCGCAACAGACAGGCCACCGCCGATGATACCCGCAATGATCGCGAAAATCAGATACAGCGTGCCAATGTCTTTGTGGTTGGTTGAAAACAACCAACGCTTTGCAAAGCTGATTTTATGTTCGCCAGCGTGGTCGCCTGCATATCCTGCTGCACCTGCCATTTTATTCTCCAAATCCAAAAAGTCGTTCTAAACTATCATGCGAAAACGTTGCGATCAGTCGGCGGTTGCAACCGCGTTTTTCATCTTCAGTGAGGCCATCAACGTTTTGTTGGCCAAACTTACGTCTGTCGCTGCGGCTGTTGCCCAAGAGGCATAATCTGCCTTTGACACTACGCGAATGGCAATCGGCATCATCGAATGGTCTTTGCCGCAAATCTCAGAGCACTGGCCGTAATAGAGGCCTTCTTTCTCCGCGAGGAACCAAGTCTCATTCAAACGGCCCGGAACGGCGTCTGACTTTATCCCGAAGGCTGGCATCGCAAAAGCGTGAAGCACATCGGCGGCGGTTACGAGAACACGCACAACTGTGTCGACCGGCACAACCATTTCATTGTCGACGGCCAATAAACGCGGGTAAGCGGCGACGTCTTCTTTGCCATATTTCGCGCGCTCTTCCTCTTTCAGAAGATTTGCTTCGAACGTGATAGGCGCGGCCTCAACCTGATATTCGTAGCCCCAATACCATTGGTTGCCGATGGCCTTAACGGTCAATTCGGCTTCGCGCGGCGGCGCATATTGTGCGTTGAGAAGCTGGAAAGACGGGAATGCAATCGCCACCAGAATCAAAACGGGAACGGCTGTCCAAATCACTTCGATTGTTGAATTGTGCGTAGTGCGAGACGGCACAGGGTTGGCTTCTGCGCGGAATTTGAAGCACACATACACGAGCAATGCGGCCACAAACACGGTGACTGCCGCCATCATCCAAAGTGTATATTGCTCAAACCAGATCATGCTCGACATGATCTCGGTGGCGGCTGGCTGCAATGTCATCTGCCAGTCTTCCGGCTTAGCGGCGAAAGCTGCTATTGGGGCGGCCAATGAAGCTGCCGCTGATGCAAAAAATAATTTGGTAGGTGCGCTCACGCTTCTTCCCCTAATCAGTCTACTGCCATTGACCCATAAATTATTGTGTTTTGCCACAGGCTTTAGGCAGGCGGTTTCAAGCATCCTTACAACCATAGAGCGCGGCGCGGCGCAAGGAAGGCCGCGGCTAAGCCGTGCGGCATTTTGCACAAATAAGCGGCTGCGCAGCCATCGAACCGCCATAGCGCTGTTTGAGACCACAAAACCCGTTGTACAGTTGTTTTTGTAGGACGGTGAAAGCAGTATGGCCAGATGATGATTCGATTGAAAAACACTCTTAAAATTGCTGCTATGATGGCCTGTTTTGCCACCGCCGCCTTGGCTCAATCCGCCCCAACCGGCGATGTGCGCGGCACATACGGCCCGTGGTCGATGCTCTGCAACACACCCTCCGGTGCAAAGTTTGAGCAATGCGCAATCATGCAAAATGTGGTGGCCGCTGACCGGCCTGATATCGGGCTTTCGGTGGTGGTTCTCAAAACCGCAGACGGCAAACAGCGCATCTTGCGTGTGCTCGCGCCGCTGGGTGTGCTTTTGCCCAACGGGCTAGGCTTGTTTATCGACGGCACTGATCGTGGCCGCGCCTATTTCGTGCGTTGTTTTGCCGATGGTTGCTATGCCGAAGTCGTGCTGCAAGATGCGCTGATTGCCGAAATCTCCAAAGGCAAAAGCGCAATTTTTACGGTGTTCCAAACGCCTGAGGAAGGCGTTGGGATTCCCGTGGATTTAAGCAATTTTGCAGAAGCATTTGCTGCACTGCCTTGAGATTATGGCTGGCACCGAAGGACACACATTAGTCACCCCCGCCTCTTGTGCGGGGGCCTAGACTTTCTTTCTCACTGCAAAACTCCAAAACAAGTCTGGGTTCCCGCACAAGAGGCGGGAATGACTAAGATTGGGAATTTGTAAAAGAACTCCCCTTTCACCCTGCCTGCCCTTGACCTACATTACTCTCAAATATCCAACCCAAAGGCCGCACCATGAGCACCGATCTCCACTCACTCTTTGATTGCGATGAAGCTGAAGTTCAGGCCATTGTCGCCAAGGCACTGACCAATGCGGATGATGGTGAGTTGTTTATCGAGCGCTCTGAAACAGAATCTCTCGCCTTCACCGACGGCAAACTCAAACAAGCCAATTACTCCACGGGTCTTGGCTTTGGCCTTCGCGTGGTTGCGGGCGAGGCCGTCGGTTATGCCCATGCCGATGCACTAAAAAAGGACGCCCTGCTCCGCGCCGCTGACGCTGTTGGCGCTGTTTCCAAAGGCCATTCCGGCACTATGGCCGCCGCACCCGCCGGCACCAACCGGCATTTATATGCGGCTGAAAACCCGCTTGGCTCACCAGTGTTTGCCACCAAAGTGAC
>JANMFT010000456.1:0-3023 GCA_031374255.1 Limoniibacter sp.
ATGGCGACACTTCGGTTCAATTCGTGCCAGCGATTTATTGCTGCTCGACGCCGGCGATACTGAGGTCATGAAACGACCCAACGCGCCGGATGCATCGGCATGGACAATCCATGGCACAATCCACCGAAAGCGGCCCGAAGTGCGTGTATTGATCCATGCGCATACGCCGTATGCGACCGCTCTTTCGACGTTGAAAGACCCGTCAATGAAGCCGCTCGATAATAACACAGCGCGGTTTTATGGCGATTTGGCGATTGATACCGGCTTTGGCGGCATTGCTGATGAGGATGAAGAGGGGGAGCGTTTGGCGGCCGCACTTGGCAACCATTCATGCCTGCTCATGGGTAATCATGGTGTGTCCGTCAGTGGCGAAACAGTGGCTGAAGCGTTTGAGAAACTGTATTTTTTTGAAAAAGCCGCACAAACCTTGATGCTAGCCTATGCCAGCGGCCAGCCGCTGAATGTGCTTTCGCATGATGTTGCACAGAAAACTGCCGAGGGCTGGCATGATTATCGCGGCATGGCGACAGCACATTTTGACTATTTGAAATCTCAGCTGGATAAAACCGACACATCGTGGCGGGAATAGTTTTCTGCGGGTAAGTCGCCTTAAAGGTCAGGCTTGCCTTGATTGTGGCGGGTGCCAGCGCATACATAGAGCCTGACAACAACGCGGGCGCGCATCATGGCTGAATTCCACGAAAAACTGGTCATTATCGGTTCCGGCCCCGCTGGCTACACAGCTGCAATTTATGCGGCGCGCGCCATGCTCAACCCGGTGATGATTGCCGGTATGGAGCAAGGCGGCCAGTTGATGATCACAACGGATGTTGAAAATTATCCCGGCCACGCTGAACCTGTCATGGGCCCATGGCTGATGGAGCAATTCAGGCTTCAAGCCGAACACGTCGGAAGCCGCATGGTCAATGATCTGGTGACCTCGATTGATTTGTCGAATCGTCCGTTCCGCATGGTGCTCGACGGCGGCGATGTTTATGTGGCCGATGCTGTGATTATCTGCACTGGCGCGCAGGCCAAATGGCTGGGTATCCCAAGTGAAGAAACTTTCAAAGGCTATGGTGTTTCAGCGTGCGCCACGTGCGACGGGTTTTTCTATCGCGGTAAGGATGTGATGGTTGTTGGTGGCGGTAACTCCGCTGTGGAAGAGGCGCTCTATCTTTCTAATTTGGCCCGCAAAGTGACAGTGGTTCACCGCCGTGACACATTCCGTGCTGAACGCATTTTGCAGGAGCGGTTATTTGCGAAGGAAAATGTCGAGATCATCTGGAACCATGAGGTTGATGAATTGCTGGGCCGCGCCCGCGAAGGCAACACGCCCGCCTCGTTGACCGGTGTCCGGCTAAAACATGCGCAAACCGGCGCGACCAAAGAGATTGCTGTTGACGGCGTGTTTGTGGCGATTGGCCATGCGCCAGCAACGGCTTTGTTCAAAGGGCAGTTGCCAATGAAGGGCAGCAATTACTTGATTACCGCGCCAAATTCGACGGCGACCAGCATTCCCGGTGTTTATGCAGCGGGTGATGTGACCGATGATATTTACCGGCAGGCTGTGACAGCGGCCGGCATGGGCTGTATGGCGGCATTGGAGGCTGAGAAATTCCTTGCGGCAAACGAAGTGATGGATAAGACTGCCAACATGCAAGTTGCCGCAGAGTAAGTGCAGATTTAGCGCTATAATTAGTGGGGAAAGACGATGCCGCTCGATTGGGATAAGCTGCGCGTCTTTCATGCCGCCGCCAAGGCTGGTTCGTTTACGCATGCCGCCGATATACTCAATCTCTCGCAATCGGCAATTTCCCGTCAGGTCAGCGCGCTTGAAGAAGAAGTCGGCGTGCCGCTTTTTTTGCGCCACGCGCGTGGCCTGAAACTCACCGAGCAAGGCGACATGCTCTATAATACTGCCAATGATGTTTTGGTGCGGCTGGAAAATGCACGTATCAGGCTGGCAGACTCCAAAGATCATCCTTCCGGTAATTTGAAAGTTACAACCACGGCGGGGCTTGGCGCAGGTTGGCTGACTGACCGGATTCCGGAGTTTACGGAAGCCTATCCCGACATCAATTTGCAACTTATTTTCTCAAATGAAGAGCTGGATCTGGGGATGCGCGAGGCCGATTGCGCCATACGCCTCAGCCAGCCGATGCAACCCGATTTGATCCAACGCAAACTCTTCACAGTGCATTTTCACATTTATGCGTCCCCCGCCTACCTCAAAAAATACGGTTCGCCGGCTTCAATTTCTGATCTTGGCAAACACCGGATGGTGACTTTCGGTGAGCCGGTTCCCGCTTATTTGCGCGATGTAAACTGGCTGGAAGTCGCCATCAGCGAAAGCGACAGCTTGGAATCACCCCGGCTTTTGCAGATTAATGATTTGCGTTCGATACGCCGTGCCGTGCAGGCCGGGGCAGGTATTGCTATGCTGCCGGACTATCTGGTGGGTGAGGATTTAGGCCTTCAGCGCCTGCTGCCTGAAACCGAAATGCCAAGTTTCGACACGTTTTTTTGCTATCCTGAAGCCATCAAACATGCTGCCAAGTTGAAGGCCTTCAGGGATTTTCTATTGTCGAAAGCGCGGCAGTGGCAGTTTTGAAAATGCGCGCGTTGCAAAGCTCAAGAATTTTAAACCACGCGAAGGTCCGCTGTGAGCCCATAGCAGACCTTTGCTATTCGCTAAGTCACATCTGGTTTGGGCCAAAAGCCGAAATCATGGCCATGTTACGTTTGATCGCCAAAGTGATTGCAATCCGCAGCTAAGGAGCCCGAACAACACCGCGTTTGCCTACCAGCATTACTGCTTCGGCAGTTTGGAAAATTCTTCTGCGCTGTTGCGGTTGGGATAAGGTTGTTCCGGAACCGGAACCGCCAGATGCGCGCAGAGAGGCGCCCAGCCATCGCCAATAGTGTGCACAAGAAGCCGCGAGGCCGACACCTCGGCCTTCACGGCCGCTACATGGGCTCCATAAGTGGCAATCGCATGCGCCCGGTCACCGGGCCTGCCA
>JANMFT010000024.1:0-4896 GCA_031374255.1 Limoniibacter sp.
AAAATTGACATCACAATGCCCGGCACATTGAGCAAACCAAAGCCGAACGTCACCAGTCCCATGATGAATGCGGCCAAAACCACGCCCGGTATTGTGCCTGAACCGCCCAGAATGTTAATTCCCCCCAGCACCACCATTGTCACAATTTCAAGTTCCCAGCCAAAGGCTATCGATGGCCGCGTCGAGCCAAGACGTGACGTCAGGCAAATGGCGGCGATGCCTGAAGTGAGGCCGGTTAGCAAAAACAAAATGAACTTTATGCGGGCCACGCGAATGCCGGAAAACAAAGCTGCAACCGGATTATTGCCGATGGCATAGACCGCGCGGCCAAAATTGCTTTTATGGAGCAAAACCCAAAAAACAATCGCCAAAACGGCAAACAACACCAACTCAAACGAGATGACCCACCAGACATAGCCTTGGCCAAAATAGGAAAAACCGGCAGGGTATTTCGTATAAGCACCATCACCAAGAACGATAAATGAGATGCCTCGAAACAGGCTCATCGTTCCGATGGTCACAACAATTGATGGCAAATTAAACAGTGTCACCAACGCACCATTAAATGCGCCGCAGGCAAGACCAACACCCAAGCCTATCACCACAAGGCCAAAGGGCCCAAATCCCATTGTTGCGGCAAAGCCCATAATGGTGGAGGCGAGCGCGATGATTGCGGCCACCGACAAATCAATCTCACCGGCAATAATCAACATCGCCATCGCAAAGGCGATCATGGCTTTTTCAGTGAAGTTAAAGGTGGCATCAGACAGGTTCCATGCGTTCAAAAAATAAGGTGAAGCAAAGGAATTGATGATGAAGATGGCAATGCCGACCAGCAGCAAAAGCATCTCCCAGCTTTTGAAGCGTTTTCCCCACGGCGTGCCGAGGGTATCTGGGACATGGCGCAATGTTTGGTTCATGCCGCACCTTCCGCGCGTTTGAGAATGACGCGGCCTTTGCGGCGTTCAGCGCGTGCATTGAAGGCAACCGCCAAGATAATGGCAGTTCCGGAAATGGCGAGTTGCCAGAATGGCGAGATATCGACCACTGGCAAAGCGTTTTTGATAATGCCGATAAACAATGCGCCGAGCACCGCACCGCCCACTGAGCCAATACCGCCCGCAATTGAAACGCCGCCAATGACGCAGGCAGCCACCACGTCAAGTTCAAATCCACCGGCCACATCGACATAGGCAACAGCATAACGTGCCACCCAAAGGTAGCCTGCCAAACCAGACAAAGCGCCGGCAATGGTGAAGGCGATGAAACGCGTATAGCCAACATCAATGCCGGTATAAATCGCCGCATGCGGGTTGCCGCCAACAGCGTAAAATGCGCGGCCAATGGCGGTGCGTTTGACAAGAATGGCAAAGACCAAAATTGTAAGCAACGCTATCCAAGATAAGATTGGTTGCCCGAAAACAGTGATACGCGGAAACGCTTTAAACGCATCGGTCATTTCATGAGCGTTGATCCATTCGCCGTTTGAAATGAGAAAGATAATACCGCGATAAATAGTCAATGTGCCAAGCGTCACGACTATTGGCGGAATATGCGCTTTCCAAACCAGAAGTCCGTTTATGCTGCCGAGCGCAGCACCAATCAATAAAGCCAGCGCCAGCAAAAACGGAACCGGCAATCCCGGCGCCGCTTGGCTGATCATCGCAATCGCCATACCGGTGAGCGCAAGATTGGCTGCCATGGACAGATCGATACAGCGTGTGACAATCACAATCATTTGGCCAAGCGCCAGAATGATCAAAATCGAGGTATCATTAAATACGTTTGCCAGATTGCCGGGTGCGGCAAAGCCCGGAAAGCGCAGCGCAATACCGGCGATCAAAACCAGCATGATGCCAGTAAGCAATATCTCGCGGGATTTGAAGAGCTTTTGCAGCATCATGCCGCCGCCTTTGTTTCAATGCCTGCGGCGTCGCGCACCAGCATTTCAGGGGTCAGATTTTGATTGAGGTGTTCGGCCACAATGCGGCCCTCCCGCATCACAATTACACGGTCACTCATACCCAAAATTTCCGGAATTTCGGATGACACCATAATGATGGACAGGCCCTCTGCGACAAGCTCCGCCATAAACTCATGGACAGCGGCCTTCGACCCAATATCAATGCCTTTGGTCGGTTCATCCAAAATAATCACGCGCGGGCTGGTTGCCAGCCATTTGGCAATCACCACTTTTTGCTGGTTGCCGCCTGACAATGTGCCCACGTCTTGGTCAAGTGCTGAGGCACGCAAATCCAACCGCGCCGTATATTCCCGCGCCAGCTTAAACTCATCGGCCATACGCAAAAAACCGGAGCGTGACGTCGTGTTGAGTGATGGCAATGTCACGTTTTGAAAAATGGGAAGACCAATGATTGCGCCCTGTTTGCCGCGATCTTCCGGAACATACACAATACCAAGATTGATGGCGTCAGCGGGGGAGCGGATAATCGCGATATTTGTCCCAATGCGCACAGCACCGCGCGACGGTTTGGTGATACCAAATAGCGCCTGCATCACTTCTGAACGTCCAGCGCCGACCAGACCATAGAAGCCAAGGATTTCACCTTTTTTCAGTGTGAAACTAATGTCTTCAAATTCGGTTGGGTGGCTGTAGCCGGACACAGTAAAAGCGGCTCCGCCGGTGGTCGAGATGCGTTTTGGGAAAATCCGGTCAACCGACCGGCCCACCATCATGTGCACCAACTGATTGGAGGTAATGTCAGCAATTGCACCTGCACCCACCAAAGCCCCATCGCGAAACACCGTATAGCGGTCAGCAATGCGGAAGATTTCATCAAACTTATGGCTGATGAACAAAATGGCTTTGCCCTTGGCTTTCAGTGTTTCGATCAACTCATAGAGTTCCGCAATTTCCTTGTGGGATAGCGCTGCTGTCGGTTCATCCATAATTACCACGCGGGCATCAATCGACATTGCGCGCGCAATCGCCACCATATGCTTGTTGGCAATACCAAGGTCGCACAGCCTGAGTTCAGGGTCGAGTTTCGCGCCGATAGAGCCGAGGAGCACCGTCGCATCAGCGTTCATTTTAGGCCAATCGATCAGGCCCAGTTTGGTTTTTGGTGCATGGCCGATGAAGATATTTTCAGCCACAGACAAATCATCAAATAGCACGGTTTCTTGATGGATGGCTGTGATGCCTGCATCCGACGCCGCATGCGGGTTGGCAAGTTTTGTCGGCACGCCGTTGACGCGAATTTCGCCCTCATCAGGCTGATAAATACCGGTTAGAATTTTAACGATGGTGGATTTGCCCGCACCGTTCTCGCCGACAAGCGCAGTCACTTGACCCGCATAAAGGTCGAGCGAAACATTATTTAAGGCCCGTACACCCGGAAAGCTCTTTGAAATACCGGAAAGGCTTAACACAGCTTCGGTCACGACAATTATTCCGGTTTGAGCGCAATAAAACTGCGGCGCCACCTGTCAACAAGGCAGCGCCGCATCACCGGGAGATGATTAGAAAATGTCTTTGAACGCGTCGATGTTGGACGCATCATACACAAACGGGTCGGCCATTGCGCCTTCGTTCTTGTCGTCAAGCTTCACATTGCCCATCCGGCCCATCGGAATTTCAGCGCCGGGCTTGGCTTCGGCTTTGCCGGTTTTAAGGTTGTAAGCAATCATGGTTGCCGCATAACCAAGATCAATCGGGTTCCAGATTGCGAAAGATTTGGAAGCGCCCGATTTAATGTGCCCGGCCATTTCAGACGGCAGGCCGAGGCCCGTCACGTTGATTTTGCCGCCCATGCCAGCATCCGTCACGGCTTGCGCTGCTGCAACAATACCCACGGATGTCGGCGCAATGATTGCCTTCAAATTTGGATGCGCCTTCATCAGGCCCTGTGCTTCAGTATAAGATTTATCGGCTTTGTCATCGCCGTAAACTGTGGCCACAACCGATATGCCTTTATAGTTCGGCAGCACCTTGTTCATTTCCTCAATCCATGTGTTTTGGTTGGTTGAGGTTGATGTTGCCGACAGCACGGCCACTTCGCCGCCTTCAGGCAAATTATCAGCGGCAAGCTTGATGATCATATTGCCAATCAGCGGGCTGGATGAAGGGTTAAGGTGCATTTGGCGGCCTTCAGGGGCGACACCTGAGTCCCATGAAATCACCGTAATGCCGCGTTCCATGGCCTTCTTCAGCGCTGGGGCAACGGCATTCGGATCATTGGCAGAAATGGCAATCGCGTCAACATTCTGTGCGATCAATGCATTGATGACCTCGATCTGGCCTTCTGCGGTGGTGTCGGTCGGGCCGGTATAGATGATCTCAACATCGCCGAGTTCTTTGGCGGCCTCTTCAGCACCCTTTTTGGCGGCTTCAAAAAAGCCGATGCCAAGTGCTTTCACCACCAGCGCAATGCGCTTGTTTTCGGCCTGTGCCGCGCCAGTCATAAACAGCGCCAGTGTTGCGGTGCTGATAATCAGTTTTTTCATCAATCCCATAATAACCTCCCAAGGATTTTAAGTGGTAGTCATTTCAAGTGACTTTTCAGGCATATTCATCTCAGGCGGGCACTAACAGCCTGCCGTCAATTGGAGTTCAGCGCTTCCTATTTGCGCTACAATAAGTTTAACTCCCGCACTTTCCACCATCGCAGCCGAGCGGTCATCAATGCCGTCATCGGTGATCATGGTGGCGATGCGCTCGAGCGGGCGCAGAAGCAAACTGGAGCGCTTATGAAACTTCGATGAGTCCACCAGCACCACCAATTCATCTGCCTGATGGATCAGCTTTTGTTCGGCTTGAATGAGGAGCGGATCTGACTCCATAATGCCCAAGGGGCCAATGGCATGTGCACCCATAAACATGCGTTGTGCATAGAAGTTTCGGGACACATCATTTTCAAACGGCGACAGAATAAT
>JANMFT010000045.1:0-8902 GCA_031374255.1 Limoniibacter sp.
GCTGACGTTGGATGGTGTGCTTTGCAAACCCAACAGCGGATTTACGGCAAAGGAAGCCGAAACAGCCTTGGGCCTGACGATTGGCAATAGTGAAATTGAAGGTGCGCTGGATGATGCGGAGATAACGGCAACCGATTTGTCAGCGGGGATTTATGATGGAGCGGCCATTGCGTTGTATCTTGTCAATTGGCAGACCCCTGCCGAATTTGCTTTGCTGCGGACCGCATATATTGCGCGAATTGAACAGGCTGATGGTGTCTGGCGCGCTGAACTTGAAGGAGATGCAGCTGATTTTACAGTGAAACGCGGGCGGCTTTATCGCAAAGGATGCGATGCGCAATTGGGTGACGTTAAGTGTGGGGTCTTCCTTAACGGACCCACAATTTCAGCCAGTGGCAGCATTGCAGAGGTTAGATCACCAACCGAATTTGAAGCGATAGGTTTTGGTGCGTTTGATACCGGCTGGTTTACCGACGGTGTTTTGCAATGGACATCTGGATTGGATACTGCCGGGACAGCTCGAGTTTTGGTTCACACCAAAACTGGTGCGACAGTGGTGCTTACCCTTCGTGATGAACCGAAATTCCCATTGCTCACCGGAGTAACCTTCAGCCTCAAAGCGGGCTGCGATAAAAGTTTTGGCACATGCAAAACCAAGTTTGCCAACAGCCTCAATTTCCGTGGCTTTCCACACATGCCAGGCAATGACCAAGCCTATGCCTATGCCCGCGATGGTATGAATTTTGACGGAGGGCCAGTGGTGCTATGAACGTCAAACTCACCCCCACAGTTGAAATGCGGGTTGTCGATGAAGCACGAGAATGGCTGGGCACTCCCTATCGTCACCAAGGATCGCGGCGCCAAGTGGGTGCAGATTGTCTTGGCCTTATTCGTGGAATTTGGCGCGAACTTTACGGAGTCGAGCCGGAAACGCCGGAGCCTTATGCAATGGATTGGGCCGAAAAAGGTAATGACGACCGGTTACTTAATGCGGCGATCACCCATTTTAGGCCGGTTGATGATGCCCCAAATTTTGGCAATTTGGTGCTGTTTCGCTGGAATGCAGAAGCGCTTGCAAAGCATGCCGGCATTATGGTCAGCGGGACAAGTTTCATCCATGCGTACTCTGGAGTTGGCGTTGTGGAATCTCCGCTGGTGCCAGCGTGGCGCAAAAAAATTGCAGGCGTGTTTGCGTTTCCACACAATCCAAAGCCCTGAAAAATAAATCTCTTGAGGTGATAAAATGGCAACCTTGCTTTTGGGGGCGGCTGGCGCTGCACTTGGCGGGATATTTGGCCCGACGGCTGCTATACTTGGTCAAGCAATCGGTGCGCTAGCCGGTAATATGGTCGACAATGCGCTGCTCACTCCACGGCGCTCGGTAACCGGCCCTCGTCTTTCAACTGTAAGTCCCTTTTCGGCAGAAGAAGGAACGCCAATCCCGCGGATTTATGGCGCAGCGCGCATTCCAGGAACTTTAATTTGGGCAACAAGGCTTGAGGAAGTGACTTCCACTTCGCGGCAAGGCGGAAAGTCACTAGGTGGTGGCACCAAAGTGACGAAGTTTAATTACTATGCCAGCGTGGCGTTTGCTCTCTGCGAGGGTGAGATTGGAGGTGTTCGCCGGATTTGGGCGGACGGTCAAGAACTCGACCTTAATGATGTGGCCTACCGTGTTTACACGGGATCAGAAACGCAATTGCCTGATCCGCTGCTTTTGGCAAAGCAGGGCACAGCCAATACTCCGGCCTATCGCGGTATCGCCTATGTGGTGATTGAGCGCCTCGCGCTTGAGAGATTTGGCAACCGGATTCCGCAACTGCAATTTGAGGTTTTACGGCCTGTAGGACGTTTGGAAAAATCAATAAAAGCAATAACGCTCATTCCAGGTTCAACAGAGTTTGGCTATGAGCCAATGCCTGTGACGTGGGAAAAAGGACCGGGCGAAACTCTGCATTTGAACCGCAATGTGTTGCATTCTGAAACCGATTGGAACGCGGCAATCGATGAATTGCAGGCGCTGTGTCCAAACCTTGAAAATGTGGCGTTGGTGTCGGCTTGGTTTGGAGATGATTTACGCGCGGGCAATTGCAAAATTAAACCGGGCGTGACGAATAACGTTAAAAATGGCGTATCCCAAAGTTGGAGTGTGAGCGGCGTTGCGCGTGGCAATGCCCGCGAAGTAACGCGCAGCAACGGCGTTGCGGCCTATGGCGGCACACCGGACGATGCAGGGCTTGTGCATGCGATCCGCGATTTGAAAGCGCGTGGATTGAAAGTTACGCTATATCCATTTGTGATGATGGATATTGCTGCAGGAAATGCGCTGCCCTCGCCTTATGATGGGCCAACCCAGCAGACGTATCCGTGGCGCGGGCGAATAACATGTGACCCTGCTGAGGGCCAAGCGGGATCGGTCAATGGGACAGCGACGGCACTCACCCAAGTTACCGCATTTTTAGGTGCTGCCACCGCTGCGCAGTTTCAGCCAAACAGCGATGCTGTCAGCTATACGGGCGCGATCACTGAATGGGGCTACCGCCGGTTTATATTGCATCATGCGCATTTGGCGCTTCGGGCAGGCGGTGTGGATGCGTTTCTGATCGGATCCGAGATGCCAGGGCTGACACGGGTGCGTGGTGTTTCAAACAGCTTTCCTTTTGTGAATGGCCTTATACAACTTTCAACCGATGTGAGGGCGTTGCTGGGCGCAACAACCAAGCTGACATACGCTGCAGATTGGTCTGAGTATTTTGGCTATGCGCCGCAATCTGCTCCGGGCGATCTATTTTACAATCTTGATCCGCTTTGGGCACACCCGGCAATAGATGCAGTCGGTATTGATTGGTATCAGCCGTTAACAGATTGGCGTGATGCCCAATTGCAGGTGGCATCTCCCGATGGCGCAGTTTCGCCGCATGATATCGTTGCCATGAAATCGGCGCTTAGTTCCGGTGAAAATTTTGATTGGTACTACGCCAGCGCCGGTGCGCGCCAGAACGGAATACGCACCGCTATCACCGACGGCGCTGCAAACAAACCGTGGGTATGGCGTTCAAAAGACATCCGCTCTTGGTGGTCAAATGCGCACTACAATAGAGTTGGCGGCGTTGAGCAGGGTGTGCCCACAGCTTGGACTCCAAAATCAAAACCCATCTGGTTTACGGAAGTTGGTTGCCCCGCAATCGACAAAGGCGCAAACCAGCCTAATGTGTTTAGTGATCCAAAATCAGCCGAAAGTGCTGTGCCATATTTCTCATCCGGCGCACGCGATGATTTGCAACAACGCTTATATCTTGAAACACATTTGACAACCTTCGACCCTTTAAGTGATGCTTTCGATGCAGGGCTCAATCCAGTCTCTAACGTTTACGCCGGGCGCATGCTCGATACCAAACGATGCTACGCTTGGGCTTACGACACGCGGCCATTTCCGGCTTTTCCCCGCGAAGGCGATGTTTGGAGTGACGGCGAAAACTGGCGAACCGGACATTGGCTGAACGGGAGACTTGGTGCGATCAGCCTTGCTGATTTGGTTCAAGCCATTACGAATGACCACGGGCTGGCCCCGGTTAACACCAGCTATCTTGCAGGCTGGATGCATGGCTTTGCGGTTTTAGCACCGCAATCTATACGCGAAACTTTCGAGCCATTATTTGAACTTTTTGGGGCCAGTTGGCGCGCGCAAACAGTGACACCGCAAAGTTTTTCGCTTGATGTGCGCCCTGCAATTGTTCGAACGATCACAGACGTTGTTGATCAAGACAAATCGGCCGAAATTATAAGGGCTCGATCAGCGAGTGTTTCACTGCCGACCGAACTTGTCTTTTCATTTGTCGACCCTTTGGCTGATTATCAAAATGCCACTGTTACCGCGCGTATTGCCGGAAATGCTGCAGCCAATCAAACTCAAATGAGTTTACCAATTGCAATGGATGGCGACACGGCCAGCGGTTTTGCCAACCGGTGGTTGAGGCGCGCCCGGGAGGAGGCCGAAACGCTGCGCTGTGCTCTGGGAACTGAACATGCAGATTTGGAAGCAGGTGATTGCGTTATTGTTTTTGCAGCAGGCGCTACGCCTTACCGGATTGAGCGGATTACCTATGCCGAAACACACGGTATTGAGGCCCGCAAAGCCAAATCCTATCCGCTGATCAATACAGGCAAAAGCCAGATTTCAAGAAGTACCCGGCCTCAAGATGTTGCAGCGAGTGGTAGAGCAGCGGTTGTGCTGATGGATTTGCCGGGGCCAATAATGCGGAACGGCGTTGAGAGCCCGGTTGTTAGGGCTGCTGCGTTTTCCAGACCTTGGAAACGCCAGCTGATATTGGCATCTCAAGACCATGGTGATGTGGCGGTAGGCAATATCAATGAACCTTCAATCATGGGCGAGGTCGTGTCCGGCAGCACTGACACATGCCGGGACAGGCGCTCAGGCAAAGCAGTCATCGTCAAGTTGTATGGCGGCGCGCTCCAAAGCGTTTCATTAAACGCATTATTGGCAGGTGCAAACAATGCTGCTGTGCGATCAAACAGTGGTGCATGGGAGGTTTTGCAATTTCAAACTGCTGAGGAAATTGCAGCACAAACATGGAAACTGACCGGTTTACTGCGTGGCCAGCGCGGAACACAGGACGCAATGATGTCGGGAATGGCTGTGGGTGCGCCATTTGTTGTGCTGGACGGTTCAATTGTTGAAGTGCCGTTTAGCGGTAGTTTTTCGGCTGAACGACTATTGCGGGTTGGGCCTGCGAACCGGGTTCTGACCGATGCTGCTTGGCAAAACCTGACAGTCGGGTCTTTGGCAAGAAGCGTTACTTCGCTGGCTCCCGAACAGTTGAGAGTGAAATTGGTATCTTCCGGCCAGCTGTTTCAATGGGTGCGATGCGGAAGGATTAACGCCGATGATTGGGATTTGGCAGACATACCGCTTGGCGAAGCAACTGAGAGCTACACAATTCGTATTGTGAATGGAGTTGGTACAACAGTTCGCTCGGTAGTCGTTACATTACCTGAGTTCATCTATCAGGCAAATCAACGTCTGAATGATCTGGGCTCATCTAACGCAGGCTTCAGATTTGTTGTTAAGCAAAATGGGGCATTTCCAGGTTTGGGGTTGGAGACCGACCTCCAAATTACGTGAGTATGTTGTGAAAAATCATTCATGCGCTATTCAGGTGGCGGGGACTAAAACGCCGACACGAACAGAGCTTGGAGGCTCAATTGAACGCGCTTACCACCTTAGGTCTATTTGTATTAATGGCAGCGGCTCCTATTGCTGCTACGCCCGCGCCAGAAAATCTTGTTTTGGCGCAAGGAGCAGACTGTTATGCTGTCGGCGAACAACAGGCGATGCAGTTGGGTGGAACTTTGGCGAATGCAAATGATGCGGTCCGTAACGGGCAACCCGTTTGCCGGGTTATCGTTGTTGTTCCCGGCCAAAATGGCGAACGTCCAAAACGGGTGGAAATCATTTCCCGAAAGGGTAACTAGCACCGTGTCGCTTCTAATTTGAGCCTAAAAGGTAGCCTATGCGCATTCTCGTTGTTGAAGATGACAAAGACCTCAACCGGCAGTTAAAAGCTGGTTTGGAAGATGCAGGCTATGTTGTTGATGCGTCACATGATGGCGAAGAAGGCCATTATCTAGGAGACACAGAGCCATACGATGCTGTGATCCTAGACATCGGTTTGCCTATGATGGACGGCATAAGCGTTCTTGAAAAATGGCGGCGCAACGGGCGGCTCATGCCGGTCATGATGCTCACAGCGCGAGACCGCTGGAGCGATAAAGTTGCAGGCATCGATGCGGGCGCCGATGACTACGTCGCCAAGCCTTTTCATATGGAGGAGGTGCTGGCGCGACTTAGGGCACTGATACGACGCGCTGCGGGCCATGCGTCATCTGAGATCATCTGCGGGCCACTGCGTGTTGACACAACGTCAGCACGGGTGGATGTCAATGGTGAAGTGCTGAAATTGACCAGCCACGAATTTAGACTTTTGTCTTATCTTCTGCACCACAAGGGAAAAGTGGTATCCCGAACTGAACTTGTTGAACATTTATATGATCAGGATTTTGATCGTGATTCCAATACAATTGAAGTTTTTGTCGGACGTTTGCGTAAGAAGCTTGGCGTGGATTTGATCGAAACAATCCGTGGCCTTGGCTACCGTATGCAAGATACCAAAGCGTAGAACAGATATGCCTGAAGCGGCGCGCCAAAGCCCCAGTTTTTGGTCACTCCTTTTTCGCCGTTTGTCCTTCCGGGTTGTGGGTATCTCAACACTTTTGGTGGCTTTGGCACTGCTCGCAGTTTCTTACATTATTGTTGATCTTTACCGCAGCGCCATTGAACGCCGGTTCGACGCATTACTGTCAGCTCATTTATTTTCATTGGTTGCAGGAACAAACGTAAGTGCCACCAACCAGCTGGTAGGTGTTCCGCAAATCGGTGACCAGCGTTACCGCCAACCAAACACCGGATGGGTGTGGGATGTTGTGCCGGCAAGCAAAACAGTTACAGGGCGGCTTGCGTCAACATTTTTGGCCGGTGAGTTGATTGCGCCGAGCACAGCAAAAGTGCCCTTCGATGCCGCCTTTGAGCGTCGATATGATTTAAAAGATCAAGAAGGCCGTAATTTACGCGTGCTGGAAACCGAAGTTCAATTGGGTGCCGATACCGTTATTGCGCGATATCGCGTTGCCGGAAACCTCGCTGAAGTTGCCGATGAAACCGCTCAATTTTTTCGCCAGCTGTTTGGTTTTTTAAGTGTTGTTGGCCTGCTGATGATCGCGATTAACGCGGCGGCAATTATTTTGGGTTTGCGCCCACTAGTGCGCGCACGCGATGAATTGGGCAAAGTGCGGGCAGGAGAAGCCGACAGTTTGCGAGGACCATTTCCGCTCGAAATTGACCCGCTTGCCAATGAGATCAATGCCCTGATTGAGAATAATAAGCGAATTGTTGACCGCGCAAGAGTGCAAGTTGGTGACTTGGCGCACGCACTGAAAACCCCGCTCGCAGTCATTACAAATGAAGCCCGCACCGAAAAAACTTCCGCAGGAAAGACCATACTCGCTCAAGCTGGCATGATGCAGGGCCAAATCGATCATTACTTGCAGCGCGCAAGAATTGCGGCCCAGACGGGCACAGTGGCCTACCGCACCGAAGTTAAACCTGTGCTCGAAAAAATGTGCCGCGTTTTCACAAAGCTTAATCCGGATAAAAACTTTGAGTTTACAGCGCCATCAAATCGGGTTTGGTTTGCCGGAGAGGCGCAAGACCTGGAAGAGATCATTGGAAATTTGCTGGAAAATGCAGCCAAATGGGCTAAGCAAGATATTAAGATAAAAGTATCTGAGCCATCTTTGAAGAACGGCAAGCTTCAACTGTTTGAGTTTTTCATTGAAGATGACGGCCCCGGTATTCCGGCAGACAAACGCGACGAGGCAATTACCCGTGGCAAAAGGCTGGATGAAACAAAGCCCGGAACAGGGCTTGGCCTGTCAATTGTTGCAGAACTGGTGCGCGAATACCACGGGCAACTCAATCTTGGAGAAAGTGCTCACGGCGGATTGAAAGTGGTGGTTGCTCTGCCGATGGTGCCTCAGTAAAGTTTAGTTGCAAATTGTAGTGATCAGAAGCGTGCCGTGCAAAAACCAATTATTTTAGTTTCAATAGTCGTTTTGGCAGTTACACTATCGGGATGCCTTTCCACCGGCATTGCACCACAAAGTGTGGCAGCCGTTGCGCCTGCCAAAACAATTGTTCCAACCTCAACGCAGTTGCTGGAACCATTAAATGGCGGGCTGATTGGCGGTAGTTTTGGTGACGGGTTGACCCCCGTGGAAAAACAGCGCGGTTTGGTGGCTGAGTATCAGGCGCTGGAGACATCATTCGGACAAGCTCCAGTGTCTTGGCTTGATGAAAAAACCAAGAACTCAGGTGAAGTTGTTGCGGGTGCCCCCTACAGGGTGGGCCAGCAGGATTGCAGACCCTATTCTCATAAATTAAACCGTAAAACCGGTTCAGCAATGGCGGCTGGTTCAGCTTGCCGCCAAGCAAATGGCGCTTGGCTCCGTCTCGAATAAACCGGTAACATTACGAAAATTTCATTTCACGGCCAGTGTTTGGTAATATTGCCGAACCTATGTGTGAGATAAAGCGGAAGAATCACCGCGACCTTAATCAAGGAGACTTGCACATGGTGAGAGCAATTTTGAATAAAAAATCACGTTTAGGCGCGAGCGTTGCGGCATTGGCTTTGGTTGTGGGAGGCACGTTTGTTGCACCTGCATTGAATAGTGCCCTTGCAGATGCGGTTCGTATTGAAGGCGTGCAGGCTATTGGTTTTGCCGACGTTGTTGAGAAAGTTCAACCGGCCGTAGTAAGTGTTAGGGTGAAAGCGCGCGTCGACAACGTGGCAATGAATGAAGACAGCAATAATGGCGCAGAACAGGGCTTTGGCATTCCGGGGTTCGAAGACTTGCCGAAAGACCACCCTATGCGCCGCTTTTTCAAAGAGTTTGGCGGGCGCGGCGACAATAACGGCGATGGCCAAAATGAAGGCCGACGTGCTGACCGCGGTGACGGGAAACGCGGGGAAGGCAGGATTAGGCCGGTTTCACAGGGTTCTGGATTCTTCATATCCGATGATGGCTACATCGTCACAAATAATCACGTTATTGAAGGTGGCGCATCTTTCACGGTTGTCATGGATGATGGCAAAGAGATAGATGCCAAACTTGTTGGTGCTGACCCCAAAACTGACTTGGCTTTGCTTAAGATTGAGCCAACACAGAAATTCACTTACGTCGAGTTTGCCGACGAGACTGGCGTGCGCGTCGGCGATTGGGTGGTAGCTATCGGTAACCCGTTTGGGTTGGGCGGCACCGTTAC
>JANMFT010000046.1:0-6902 GCA_031374255.1 Limoniibacter sp.
AGTTTTTGGCTGAATTTCAGCATGAAAACGTCCAAATATCTTTGTTACGATTGCTCCTTATAACGAAGAGTGGTTTTGTGTCACACTAAAGATCGGCGGAGTTGGTTTAAACATCCGGCGGCGGGAGGAACCAATGAGCGAGGAGAAATCAGCCAAACCTGATGCTGCGCCTTTTGCTGTTCCTGATCCTGCTGAACTTGAGCGCTTTATGGTGAAAGACCCTGACGCGTTTGCAATGAATATGGCAAAAATGGTTGAGCAGGCCGGACACGCAGCGTCGGCTTGGGTTAAACCACGTGAAAGCGGCGAAAAACAAGATGCGGTGTCTGAGCAAGCCACTGATATGGTCAAAACGTTTTCCAAGGTGACCGAATATTGGCTGGCCGACCCGAGCCGCGCGCTTGAAGCTCAAACGCAACTGTTTTCGCGCTTTATGGGCGTTTGGGCAGACTCGCTTAAAAAAATCAGCGGTGAAAAAGTCGGGCCGGAACCCGGGGCAAACGACAAACGCTTTGCCGACGAAGATTGGTCAAAGCAAGCTTTTTTCAGTTTTCTAAAACAGACCTATGTTGTGACCAGTGATTGGGCAGAAAGCCTCATTAAAAACGCTGACGGGCTGGAGCCGCATATCCGCCATAAGGCAGAATTTTATGTGCGCCAGATTGCAAGCGCATTATCGCCCTCCAATTTTGTGCTGACCAACCCAGAATTGCTGCGCGAAACCGTGGCCTCTAACGGCGAAAATCTAGTGCGCGGTGTTAAAATGCTGGCTGAAGATATCGCTGCCGGCAAGGGCGATTTACGCCTTCGCCAAACCGACACGGAACGTTTTAAAGTTGGCGTCGACTTGGCGACAACGCCCGGCAAAGTGGTGGCCCGCAGCGATGTTGCTGAGATTATTCAGTATGAGCCAGCAACGCCCAGTGTGTTGAAACGCCCGCTGCTGATCTGCCCGCCGTGGATCAACAAGTTTTATATTCTGGATTTGAACCCCGACAAATCTTTCATCAAATGGTGTGTGGATCGGGGCCTTACGGTGTTTGTGATTTCTTGGGTGAACCCCTCGACCCCGCACGCCACAAAAGGCTGGGAGCATTACATCCGCGAGGGTTTGCAGTTTGCGCTTGACGCAATTGAGGCTGAAACCGGCGAAAAACAAGTGAACGCAATTGGCTATTGTGTCGGCGGCACGCTTCTGGCGGCAGCGATGGCCTTGTTTGCGCAAGAAGGCGAAAAACGCATCAAGTCTGCCACGCTGTTCACCACGCAAGTCGATTTCACGCATGCCGGTGATTTGAAAGTTTTTGTCGATGAAGACCAGATCAAGGCCATTGAAGCATCGATGGCAACCACGGGTTATCTGGACGGCACAAAGATGGCGAGCGCGTTTAACATGCTGCGATCATCTGAGTTAATTTGGCCTTATGTGGTGAATAATTATATCAAAGGCAAAGCGCCAACCGCGTTTGATTTGCTGTTCTGGAATGCAGATTCCACACGGATGAGTGCTGCCAATCATTCTTATTATTTGCGCAATTGTTACCTTGAGAACAGCCTTGCGAAAGGCGAAATGCAACTCGCCGATAAAACGCTAAACCTTGCAGATATAAAAGCGCCGATTTTTAATCTGGCGGCCAAGGAAGATCATATTGCCCCTGCCCGCTCAGCGTTTGAAGGCTCAAAGCTTTTCGGCGGCGATGTGAAATTTGTGCTGTCGGGTTCAGGCCATATTGCCGGTGTCGTCAACCCGCCAGCCAAAAACAAATATCAGTTTTGGACGGGCGGCAAGGCTGATGGCAGGTTTGAAGACTGGCTTTCTTCTGCCGGCGAAACGCCAGGTTCTTGGTGGCCATACTGGCTGGAATGGATCAAAGGATTGGCGGGCGAAACCATCAAAAGTAAACCGGTTGGCCAGCCGAATCCTAACCTTGGAAATGCTCCTGGTTCTTATGTTTTGGAGCGGACGTAACGTCACCTATGCAATTGGTGCATAGCGTAATGTTAATTGACCGGTTTGCCCCTTCAAAACCGGGCAGCAATAAGGCTATTACCTTGTTTTTGCCGCATTTGTTGCAGACGGCCAGTGGAAGCGTTAAGGCGTTTATTAACATTTATAAACCATGAGCAATTGCGCACAGAATATATGCGCCATGGATTTCGGGAAAGCGGATTTATAACATTGATCACTGCGTCCCGTGCCCTGCTCAAATCCACCGCAAGCATCGCTTTTGCTGCCACTTTGGTGTTCGTTTCAGCTTGTACGCCAACATCGGGGCCTAGTGCTTCAACAACGTCATTTGGCGTTACAACTGGCGAAATTGCGCAGCAAACCCAATTGGCTGGCAACGCAGATACCACTCCAGATCAGGCAGCAGCCGTTGTCGTTGGATCCAATACGGGAAACACCATCAATACGGCTAATACTGCGCCTGATTCACTCACTGCCATCGCAGATAATCAAGCGTTTGTCCCTGGCGCCATACCACCGAGCGCTACACTGCAAACTGCGTTGACCAGTGAAACCAGTGTTAATTCGCAGGCCGCGGATTCCGGTAATTACGTTACCGATGGCGTCGAGAAACCCATCAAAAATTCCGCTGCCAGCCCTGCACCGCTGACGCCCGCAGATGTTGCAGCTCAAGTTCCAGTGCCCTTGGAACCGGAACAGGTTGCGAAGCCGGAGACGGCAAAGCAAGTTGCATCTTTGGATGTATCAGAACCTGAAGCTGCACTTGAAGCAGCACCTGCAATTGCCGACCCAATCGTTACTCAAAAGAGTGCACGATCCGACGCGGCGGAAAAACCAACCCTGTTCGGCGGTTTGTTTGGAAACAAGCCAAAAAAACAAAAACAAAGCCTCAGCGCATCACCCGAACAAGGCGAAGTGCAACTTGCTTCTCTTAAAACATCAAATAATGATGGGTCTGATCAGACCGAGTCAATGAACTCTTTGCCGGGCGTAAACACCAAGAATTTGTTTGCGCTCGATCCTTCTGGTAAAAATGGCGGCGAAGAAGAATTTGAAGAGGAGCCGCAAGTTCAATTGGCGTCTGCCGCCGGTATGGCCCGTCTTGCACCCAATGGGCTGCTCAAACAAACTGACCGCGTAGACGTTGGCTGCTTTAGGCCGGAGTTGGTTTCAGTGCTCAAAAAGAT
This sequence comes from Limoniibacter sp., assembly GCA_031374255.1. GTDB lineage: Bacteria > Pseudomonadota > Alphaproteobacteria > Rhizobiales > Rhizobiaceae > JALOTE01. The sequence continues at coordinate 3,157 of JANMFT010000046.1, forward strand.
TGAAACCCATTACGGCCAGAAAGTTGTCGTGACATCAGGTTATCGCTCACCACAAGGTAATCGCCGCGCGGGTGGCTCGCGTCATTCATTGCACATGATGTGTGCTGCAGCGGACATTCAAGTTTCTGGCGTTGGTAAATGGGAATTGGCGAAATATATGCGATCCATGCCGGGCCGTGGCGGCGTTGGTACTTATTGCTACACTGATTCTGTGCATATCGACGTTGGTTCGGAGCGCGACTGGAACTGGCGTTGCCGCCGCCGCTGACAGACAGTGTGCTGCGACAAACAATTTCGTAAAAAGTTGAAAAAACTCAATTTGCCCGCTTGATACCCAAAAAACTGCCGACTATAGAGACCGCACAGTGAAGCGCCCTTCGTCTATCGGTTAGGACGCCAGGTTTTCATCCTGGTAAGAGGGGTTCGATTCCCCTAGGGCGTACCACTGTGATCCCAAAAATCAGCAACCATATAGTGAGAGCGCCGTTGAAGCGCGTTCGCGTTTCGTGCACAATGCCGCAACGCGTTTTGGAATGTTATTAATGGTCACATATATTGACGCCACTAAGGCACCGTTGAAGCCAACAGGTCAAATCAGGCTGTATGGGCCGGAGGCATTTGCCGCTATGCGCATTGTCGGCCAGCTTGCGGCTGATGCGCTTGATCAGCTTGCCGAAATAATGGCTCCCGGCGTTACTACTCTTGAGATTGATGATTTTCTGTTCGCGTTTGGCTCAAAATATAACGCAGTGCCTGCAACGCTGAATTTTCGCGGTTACCGTCATTCTTGCTGCACATCGATCAACCACGTGGTGTGCCACGGCATTCCGAATGATAAGCCGCTGCGTGATGGCGATATTGTGAACATCGATGTAACATATGTGCTTGACGGTTGGCACGGCGACACCAGCCGGATGTTTCTGGTTGGCAACAATGTCAAACGTGCGGCCTCGCGGCTCTGCGAAGTGACGCACGAAGCCCTGATGCGCGGTATAGCCATCGTTAAACCCGGCGTGAAAACCGGCGCAATAGGCGCGGCGATTCAAAATTTTGCGGAAGCTGAGCGCTGCTCTGTGGTTCGGGATTTTTGTGGCCATGGCGTCGGGCAGTTGTTCCATGACGCCCCAAATATTTTGCATTATGGCAGCCCGAATGAGGGCGTGGAACTGCGCGAAGGCATGATTTTTACCATTGAGCCGATGATTAACCTTGGCCGGCCGCATGTGAAGGTGTTGGCCGATGGCTGGACGGCAGTGACACGCGACCGCACCCTATCGGCGCAATACGAACAGTCGCTCGGTGTGACCGCAAATGGCTGCGAGATTTTTACGTTGTCGCCGCGGGGCCTTCACCGCCCCGGCATTGATCTGATCGCAGCCTAACCGATGAGCAACCCGGCAAACGAACGCGTCATGTTGGGACTTGCAGCTGATGATGCGCAGCTGCGTTCAATGCCAGATTTCGACGGGGATGTGCATGGCGTTGAAGAGCAAGCTGGCCATGCCCTCACTGCGGTCGATTTGTTTTCGCCGCCACCAAAGCTTGTGCTTGAAAAGCAACCGGCCGAAAGGTTTGCAACCTCAACCCCGCCCGATGCGCTAGATCATCGCCAACGGATCCGTGACCGGTTTGAGCGGCTCGGCGGTGAGGCATTTGAAGATTACGAATTGCTGGAGCTTTTGCTGTTTCGCACCATACCGCGCCGTGACACGCGACCGATTGCAAAAGCATTGATTAAGCGGTTTGGCTCATTACCAGCTGCGCTCAGCGCGCCTGCAAAACTGCTCAAAGAGATTGATGGCGTAGGCGATGCCACCGCATTTGACTTATCAGCATTGGCGGCATTGGTGCGTGCAACCGCCAAAGCAGAGTTGCCGCGCAATTCCGATATGCTGGGTTCATGGGACAAAGTTTTAAGTTATTGCCGCGCGGCAATGGCGCATGAAAACCGCGAGCAATTTCGCGTCTTGTTTCTGAACAAAAAGAACGGGTTGATTGCAGACGAGTTGCAGCAGCGTGGCACCGTTGATCATACGCCGGTTTACCCGCGTGAGGTGGTCAAACGCGCGCTGGAGCTTTCGGCGTCTGCCATCATCCTTGTCCACAACCATCCGTCGGGTGACCCTGCCCCGTCATCGGCGGATATTGAGATGACGCACAGAATCAAAGAAATTGCGCAATCCCTTGAAATTGCTGTGCATGACCATCTGATTATTGGGCGTAACGGTTACACCAGTTTGAAGGCTGAGGGCCTGATGTAAGCCATGGGAACGTTCCCCGCGACACCGTATTGCCGCGACTGCCTCACGTTTAATGCAGAAAGTGCACTACGCTGCAAAGCTTGCGGCAGCCCGCGGCTGCTGGTTCATGTTGAGCGCGACCAACTTTCAATTGCGCACATTGATTGCGATGCGTTTTATGCTTCGGTTGAAAAACGCGACCGACCGGAACTGCGCGACAAGCCCGTGATTATTGGTGGCGGCAAACGCGGTGTGGTTTCAACGTGCTGTTACGTCGCGCGCATTCGTGGTGTTAAGTCTGCGCAACCGATGTTCAAGGCACTCGCAGCCTGCCCCGATGCTGTGGTCATCAAGCCGGATATGGCGAAATATGCGAGAGTAGGACGGCAAGTGCGGGGGCTGATGCAAGGGCTTACGCCTTTGGTTGAACCCATCTCAATTGACGAAGCGTTTCTGGATTTAACAGGCACAGCGCTGTTGCATCATGCCTCGCCGGCCATTGCTTTAGCGCAGCTTGCAAAGCGCATTGAAAACGAGATTGGAATTTCGGTTTCAGTTGGTCTTTCATATTGCAAATTCTTGGCCAAGCTTGCGTCAGATTTAGATAAGCCGCGCGGATTTTCAATTATAGGCGAAGCCGAAGCAAAGTCTGTTTTAGCCGCATTGCCAGTGCGCAAAATCTGGGGTGTCGGGCCTGCATTTGAGGCCTCGCTGGCCAAGGCTGGCATTATGATGATCGGGCAACTGCAAGAGATGGAGTTAGGCGATCTGATGCGGCGATTTGGCTCTATGGGCCAGCGGCTTTACCATCTTTCACGCGGTCAGGACGAACGCGATGTGAGCAGCGAACACGAAACTAAAAGCGTTTCAGCCGAATCTACGTTCGACTCGGATTTGCGGACATTTGAGCAGTTGGTCGCGCCAATGCGGGCGCTGAGCGAAGAAGTGTCAGCGCGTTTGAAAAAAGCGGAATTATCAGGCCGCACAGTGACGCTGAAACTCAAAACTTCCGATTTTAAATCCCGTACGCGTGCGCTGTCTTTACCCGACCCAACTCAACTGGCCGACCGCATTTTCCGGGCTGGATTGTTGCTGCTTGACCGCGAAGTGGATGGGACTGCCTTTCGCCTGCTGGGTATTGGTATTGGAGATATTGAGGACACAGGCCGCGCCGATCCGGTCGATTTGGTGGACGAAAGTTCAGCAAAACGCCAGAAAGCAGAACTGGCCGTGGACAAATTACGCGAGAAGTTTGGCAAGCAAGCGGTTGAAACAGGCTATACTTTTGGCAAAGGTTCTAGGGGCCGAGTGCGGCCAGAAACTTAAAGCCATAAAATCTAATCCGTCATACCTGTGCTTGTCACAGGTATCCATCCGTGAAAACACAGGAATGGCGGCAAAAATTGTGCCTTTCCAGCCCTACACCAACTGCACGTCGACAACGCCCTGAACAGCCTTCACAGCAGCGGCGATTTGCGCACTGGCGTTGTATCTACGTGGCAAAAG
>JANMFT010000062.1:0-11760 GCA_031374255.1 Limoniibacter sp.
GGACTGTTTAGAAATTTTTTGCTTAAATTTTTGTTTCTCCACAATGGTTGTTTTCCTTCTTGGTACGGCGGGTAAAAGCCCGTGGACTCGAACCACGAAGAAAAGGGCGCTTGACCTTGGTGGTTCGCGACGGCTCTTCGAGCCTCCTCACCATGAAGGTTTGGGGCGTTTTTGGCTTTAGTTCGAACGCGAAGAATTTCGCGCATTGCCTTCGTGGTTCGAGACGGCTCTGCGAGCCTCCTCACCATGAAGGCTCGTTGATTATCCCTCATGAGAATCGCGCACAAAACGGTCGAGCAAGCGCACACCATAGCCTGATGCCCAAGATGTGTTGATGTCACTTGAAGGCGAACCCATTGCGGTGCCTGCAATATCCAAATGCGCCCAAGGTGTTTCGCCAACAAAGCGTTTGAGGAACTGCGCTGCAGTGATCGACCCGCCAAATTTGCCGCCAATGTTTTTCATGTCAGCGTTTTTAGTGTCGATCATTTTATCGTAATCCGAACCCATCGGCATTCGCCAAACGCGCTCGTTGGAGGCGATACCGGCGCTGGTGAGATCGGCTGACAGTTTATCGTCGTTTGAGAACAGGCCTGCGTGCTGCTGGCCGAGTGCCACCATAATTGCACCGGTCAATGTTGCAAGATCAACCATCAAAACCGGCTCATATTCTTTGTTGATGTGAGTGAGCACATCGGCCAGCACCAAGCGGCCCTCTGCATCAGTGTTGATAACTTCAATGGTTTGGCCAGACATTGAGGTCACGATATCGCCGGGGCGCTGGGCGTTGGCATCCGGCATGTTTTCTACAAGGCCGATTGCGCCAACAGCGTTTACTTTAGCATTACGGGTTGCCAATGTTTTCATCAGGCCAATCACGGCTGCAGCGCCGCCCATATCACCCTTCATGTCTTCCATGCCGCCAGCGGGTTTGATGGAAATACCGCCCGTATCAAACACCACCCCCTTGCCAATAAAGGCGAGCGGTTTGGCTTTGGCCTTACCGCCCATCCATTCCATGATGGCCAAACGCGCCGGGCGGACAGAACCTTGCGCCACGCCGAGAAGCGCACCCATGCCGAGTTTTTTCATGTCTTTGTCGGTAAGGATGGTGACTTTAACACCAAGCGATTCCAGCTTTTTGGCTTCAGCGGCAAACTCAACCGGCCCTAAAATATTGGCGGGTTCGTTGACCAGATCACGCGCTAAAATCACGCCATTGGCCACGGCATCCGCATCGGCCACGGCTTTTTTCGCAGCAGCGAGATTGGCTGTGCCAATTGTGATTGCTAGGCTTTTCGGTGCGGCGTCTTCGTCTTTCTTTGAGGCCTTGGTGATGTATTTATCAAATTTGTAATTGCGTAGTTTAAGGCCAAGCATCAAATCGCCAACATGCGCGGCTTCAAGTGGCGTGTCGCCAGTTTGGGCAAGAACCATTGCAGCTGCATCTGTTCCAATCGCCGCCATCACCTTGCCGCCGAGCGCAATATGATCGCGCTTGTCTGCGCCGCCGCAACCGAGCAGAACAACCCGGTCAAGTTCCATGCCCTCGGGGGCAAGCACGTCCAGCGACGTCCCGGCTTTGCCGGTAAATTTCCGCGCAGCAATAGCGCGTTTCAGAGATGGTGAATTTACACCTGCCGGTAAAACCGCATCTTCGCCTGACAAAATAATCAATGTGCCGGTTTTTGGAATGGAAGGTTTGGCGATTGCTAAGGTAATTGCACGGCTCATGAATCAGTCCTTTGAAGCTTGCTTTTTTAACGGCTAACATGATTAGGCCGAAATATCGTGGTGTGTCGAGAACGCTGATTGGCTGCCGCAGATATTTTACGGTTTGTTTACTACGCCTGTTCAGCCCGTGTTACCCATAGCCCGCTAGATTAGCGCAAGGGCTGCTGAACCCTAAACTACACAGCTGCAATTGCAGTGGTGCAACAAAGGCGACAATGTCACTCATTGAAGGCTATATGTTCAGGCGAATTGGGCTGTTGGCGCTTGCTGCACTGACAATCACCACCGGTATTGCGCTCACAACGCAAGTGCTTTTGCGCGTTGATCTTCTGGCTTCAACAGGCCAATCGCTAAGTACGGTTGGCAAATTGGCAAGCTATTTGACGCCGGGCATGATTGCCGTTGCGATGCCATTCGCCGTCTTGATCGGAATTTTGCAAACAATGCGGACGATGAACCAGGATTCCGAGCTGGTTGTTTTAGAGGCCTCCGGTAGTAATATTTTACAAAGGGCACGCCCGGCAATCATTGTTGGTTTGATCGGAACGTTAATCTGCCTTGTGCTTACAATTTGGGTTGAGCCCTACACGGCACAAAAAATGCGTGAGCTTCTTGCCCGCGCTTCCGGTGATTTACTTTCGACCGCCATACAATCGGGCCAATTTAAGCAGGTTGAACAGGGTTTGTTTATTCAAATTGCAGAAAAGCTGCCCAACGGAACATTCGGTGGTATTTTTGTCAGCGATAAACGCGATGAAGCCAACCATTTTGTCTATATTGGTAAGACCGGCTCTATTTTGACCGAACAAGGGCGAACGCTTTTGGTTGTCAATGACGGCCAGATCCAGCGGAAGAACATCGCCGACAATTCAATGACGTTTATTAAGTTCGATACTTACAGTTTGGATGCCGGGACGTTTTCGACGCCAAGCGGTTTCCTTGTTCGCGGTAAAGACCGGCCGACCTCCTATCTCTTAAATCCTGACGTGAACGACCCCGAATATCAGCGGACACCAGAAAGGTTGTCACGCGAGTTGCACCGGCGCTTTTCAGACCCGCTATATACGATCACTTTGGCAGTAATTGCCATTTTTGCAACGGCAACTGCCCGCAGCCATCGAAGAGGCGGCACGGCAGCACTCACGCTTACTGCAGCAACAGGCTTTCTGGTGCGCGCTTTAGGCTTTGTGATCTCCGGAAATGGGGGTGCAAGCTTTTTTGGTTCTGCTCTGATGTATATTTATCCGGTCGGCATCACCGCGCTTTATGCCTGGTTGCTTATGACCGGGCGGCGCATGGTTTGGTTTGATACTTTGTCGGAGAACATGTCAGAGATTATCCCGCAAATTTCAGCCAAGTTGAACGCCAGAAGGCGGTCCGCGTGATGTCATTGCCGCTCAACACAATATCGCGATATTTTCTAAGCGTTTATCTCGCAAATTTCCTGCGTGTTATCATCGGCTTGACGCTTGTTATTATATTAATTGACACAGTAGAAATTTCGCGGCGGGCATCGTCGATCGCCGATTTTACCTTGGTCGATATTGCTGCATTAGCAGCTTTGCGAGCACCATCATTTCTTGAAACCAATGTGCCGTTTGTGGTGCTATTTGCAGCCATGATGACGCTGCTCGCGCTTAATAAACGGCAAGAATTGGTTATCACGAGAGCAAGCGGAATGTCGGCTTGGCAATTCATTGCGCCGCTGTGTCTTGGCAGCATTTTGATCGGTGTAGTTGCCGTTAGTGTTTTCAATCCGCTTACGACTTACACTTTGAAAAAGGCCGACGACATACAAATCAAAATCGGTCTGCTTGCACCAAGAAACGGTAACAGCGTGCCATGGTTCCGGCAAATTACGGAAGATGGCACTTTGGTTGTCGGCGCAGAGCAGTCCACATCGGCCGGCACCATCCTTGGCAAGCCAAGCTTCTTTTTCTTTGATCCTGCCGGTAATCCAATCCAGCGCGTCGATGCCGAAACTGGCCAACTTGTCGACGGTAATTGGGTATTGAAAAAAGCGAGTATTTACCGGTTGGGCAGCGATGTCGAACAGGTTGCTGAGTTTGTAACGCCGGCCGCAATTGATAAAAATCTTCTTGGTCAAACACTGGCAACACCAGAAACAATATCGTTTTTCGGCCTTTCAAACAGCATAGAATCTGCACGTGCTTTTGGCCTGCCCGATGCGCCCTACTCGATGAGGTGGCACAGTTTATTTGCGCTTCCGGCTCTATTGGTGGCCATGACCCTGATTGCGGCAACAGTTTCTTTGAAATTTGCGCGATTTGGGCAAAGTTCAGCTGCCATTCTGGGTGGCGTTCTTGCCGGTTTTCTGCTTTATGTGGTGATGGCAATGGCTAAAGCCCTCGGGGGATCTGGGGTTGTAGCGCCAGTGATATCAGCTTGGTTGCCGGTCATTGCGGCAAGTTTCTTTGGAGTAACGTTCCTGTTGCATAGGGAAGACGGTTAGTGCGGAGCGGGGTGCGCAAATTACGTGCCTTGAGCGTTGGAATAACGCTTGCACTTGGCGTGCTGCCGGGTGCAACCGCCTATGCGCAATCAGCTTTGGATGTTTCAGCTGAAGGCAATGGCCAAATGCTTCTCGCGGCAGACAGTCTGATTTATGATTTTGACGGAGAAACCGTTACCGCCGTTGGCGGCGTGCAAATCAAATATAATGGCTATGATCTTGTCGCCCGTAAGGTGAAATTCAACCGCAAAACCAAGCGTCTTGTGGCAATGGGCAATGTTGAATTGACACAGCAAGACGGCACCAAACTTTACGCAGACGAAATTGATGTGACAGATAATCTTGCTGATGGTTTTATAAATGCATTGCGGGTTGAAACCACAGACAACACCCGGTTCGCCGCCGTGCGCGCTACGCGTGAAAACGGAAACATTGCCACGTTTGAGCGCGGCGTTTACACAGCCTGTGAGCCTTGCCGTGAGCAACCGGAAAAGCCGCCAACTTGGCAGGTAAAAGCTGAAACAATCATCTGGAACCAACAGCGCAAAACGCTTCGTTTTCAGGGTGCAAGGTTTGAGCTGTTCGGTTTTTCGCTGGCAGCCCTGCCCTCGTTTGAAATTGCCGACCATACTGTCAAACGCAAGTCCGGCTTTTTAGTCCCGACGCCTGCCTACAATACTAAACTCGGCGCCTCGATAAATATCCCATATTTTTGGGCACTGGCTCCTAATATGAACCTGACGACGACTGCGCGCGTTTATTCCAATCAGGGACTTTATGCTTCCGGCAAATTTGAGCACCAATTAAATTCCGGCAGCTATTCGGTTACGATTGCTGGAATTCAGCAACAGGACAGCAATGCATTTGATGCCGGCACGGTTGATAATTTGAACGATGGCCGCGCAATGATCGGCACCAAAGGTGCTTTTAAGATCAACCCGCGCTGGTCCTTTGGTTGGGACATACTCGAACAAACCGATAAAAACTTTGCGCGAACCTATGGGGTCAACGGCTATAATGATTACCGCCGGGCCTCCGAGATTTATCTGACGGGCCTAAGCAACAGAAATTATTTTGATCTTCGCGCCTCGCGCTTTGAAGTGCAGGAAGATGTCGTCAACGGTGCCAATGAACAGCAAGCGACCGTGCTGCCGAGCTTTGATTACCGCAAAACGTTTGATGAGCCTGTTATGGGCGGTGAGCTGACAATGCGGCTTAACGGCCGCAACATTTACCGCGATGAAAATAACAATGTCGCATTGGGTGGCGGCGTCGATTCATGGCGCGGCGTTGCGGGAGCAAATGGCCGTATGACAGCTGCTGTCGATTGGCAAAGCACATTTATTGTGCCCGGCGGGCTTTCAATAACGCCGATTGCAGCGCTTCGGGCCGATGGCATTTACACTGATTACGACGAGGCAACGTTGGGCGGCGAGGCGGCCTCGCGCGGCTTGGCTGCTGAAACGCGCGACACTTTATTTCGCGGGGTTGTTACAGCCGGTGTGGATCTAAAGTATCCAATTCTCTTTACCACGCAAAACTCGACCCATATTTTAGAACCTCGCGTTCAGTTGCTTGCCCGCAATGATGTGGAAGGTCAGGAACGTCTTGGCCTTGCCAATGAAGATGCGCAGAGCTTAGTATTTGACGCCTCAACTTTGTTTGACCGCGATAAATTCTCAGGTCTTGATCGTGTCGAAGGCGGTGTTCGCGCCAATGTGGGGCTTCGCTATTCAGGAACATTTGATAATGGCCTGCGCGCAGACGCTCTCTTTGGGCAATCTTTCAATCTGGCTGGCGACAACCCGTTTGCGGCACCTGATTTGGTATTTGCCGGTGCATTTTCCGGACTTGAAACCGATACGTCTGATTATGTGGCCTCCGCCTCGCTTGGCTATCAAGGCTTTTCAATCGGCGCAGGCGCGCGTTTTGACGAGAAAAACTTTGAAGTCCGCCGCGCAGATGTGCAAATTGCCAGCGTCACCGACACACTCTCCCTTTCTGCACGCTACAGCTATATTGAAGCGCAGCCGCAATATGGTTTTGCTGAAGACCGTCAGGAGATTAAAGGCGCTGCCACGTTAAAATTTGCGGAAAACTGGAGTGCTTCGGCGTCATCGGTTTACAATATCGAGGCGGCGAAAATCTCAAACTACAGTTTGGGCCTGCGTTACGAAGACGTTTGCACAACATATGGCATGTCATTTAGCGAGTCACGCGATGTGGTAACCGATAAGCGCACCCGCTCAATCGGCTTTAATTTAAGCCTTCGGACGTTGATCGATCTATCAAATGATGTGGGTGTGAATTAAATTCACTGCACAAATTTACCGGTTGCCACGGTTAGCTTGCCGCGTTTTTGCCTGTTTGATTGCTTATTGAGCTGTTGTTAAGCTAGATTATAAGCCGATGGATTTTTTCGATGAGGAAGAGAATGCTTCGCCCCGCACTGTTTGCCCTAGGTCTAAGTCTCGCCAGTTTTGGCTTTGTTTCATCGTTTCCAGGCATGGTCAGCGCAAGTTTTGCGTCTGAAATCCGTTACACAGTAAACGGTCAGGCGGTGACCAGCTATGATATTCAGCGCCGCGCAGCGTTTTTGAAAATTCAAGGCAATAAGGGTGGCGAAAAAGCTGCCACCGAGGATATGATTGACCAGACAATTAAATTACAAGCCGGGGCCGCCGCCGGCATTCGTGTTAATCAAGCTGAAGTTGATGCGGCCTTTGGCCGGTTTGCCGCCTCCAATAAAATGAATCCAAAACAAATGGGTGAGGTGCTCAACAAGGTTGGTGTGACACCGAAGCATTTTAAAGACTATATCCGCACCCAAATGGTGTGGGGCCAAGTTCAGCAATTGCAACAACGCAGTGCTGGAGGCGGCGCAGTTTCGATGCAAGACGTTGTTGCAAATATGCTGGCAAAAGGTGGAGCCAAGCCGACATCTACCGAGTATATTTTGCAACAGGTGATTTTCGTTGTGCCTGCTGGTGATAAGGGCAAGAATCGCAAGAAAGAAGCCGAGGCTTTGCGTGCCCGCTTCCAAAGCTGTGATACCACCTTTGATTTTGCCAAAGGTTTGGTGGATGTGACGGTGCGGGATCTTGGCAGGCTTTTGGAAGCAGAGTTGCCGGGCGAGTGGAAAGACCAGATTACCGCTGTCAAAGGTGGTGGGGCAACGCCGGTGCGTGTTACCGACAAGGGTGCAGAGTTCATTGCGGTTTGCCGCTCCCGAGCTGTGTCTGATGATAAAGTAGCTGAGCTTCAATTCCGGATCGATTCTGTGAAAAGTAATGACAAAGAAAATGACACAGCTTTGGCTGAGCTCCGCAAAAAAGCCCAAATCGTAAAGCGCTGATTTTTAGTCCTGGCACCTGAATTTAATCACGACGAGAGACACGCTTTTGACCGATAAGCCCAACATTCCCTTTGGCCGTGCAGACCAGAATGATCCGATGCGGCAAGTTCAGAACGGTACGCATCAGGCCGGGCAAAGCATCTTTCAAAGCGGGCAGGCTGTCGAGAGTGTGGCAAATGACCCGAAACGGTCAAGATTTGCACGCAACCGCCTTGTTGTTTTCAGTCACTTTATTCTGACCCTCATCATGATCAGCGCCGTATTGGCTGGAGCAGCAGCTTACTACGGCAAGACACAGTTTGAAAAACCCGGCCCTGCCGAAGTTGCAAAAGTTTTTATTGTCGAGAAAAATTCCAATCTGAGGGATATTTCAGTGCGTCTATTCACCGAAGGCGTTATCTCCGACGAGCGTGTGTTTCAAATGGCGGTTCGTGCAACCGGCAATGGTGGCAAACTTAAAGCCGGTGAATATGAAGTGCCAGTCGCAGCTTCCATGCGCGATGTAATGAATATTATCACTTCCGGACGTTCGGTTGAATATTCGGTGACCATTCCAGAAGGCCTGACAGTTCAACAGGCATGGACGCGCATTGCATCAAACCAATCATTCACCGGAAACATGCCAGCACAATTGCCAAGCGAAGGGACACTTATTGCTGATACGCATAGCTTTCCGCGGGGCACAGACCGCACCGAAGTTGTGAACAAGTTGATCGATTTGCAGACGGCATTGGTCAATGAGATTTGGGCCAAACGCGCCCCCAACCTGCCGGTGCAAAACGTCAATGAATTTGTGACACTGGCTTCAATCGTTGAAAAAGAAACCGGCGTTGCTGCCGAGAGACCGCGTGTGGCTTCGGTGTTTGTAAACAGGCTTAACCAAGGTATGCGCCTGCAATCAGACCCGACAATTATCTACGGGATATTTGGCGGCGCTGGAAAGCCAGCCGACCGGCCGATCTATAAGTCTGACATTGAAAACCCAACGCCTTATAACACTTATGCCATTGACGGATTGCCGGTTGGGCCGATTGCCATACCCGGCCGCGCCGCGCTCGAGGCTGTCGCCAACCCGCTGCCCACCAAGGATTTGTTCTTTGTCGCCGATGGCACGGGTGGCCACGTATTTGCGGAGACATTGGATGAGCACAATGCCAACGTTGTGAAATGGCGCAAAATTGAAAAAGAGCGCGAAGAAGCGGCCAAGAAAGCCAGCACAGCCAACCCTTGAGTTAGCCGCCACACATTGAAATTGAGACTCTGGGTAACCGAATCGGCCATACTTGTGTAAAGTATGCTGAGGTTTGCATTTGACACTTCAATCTATGACGGGTTTTGCCCGCAGCGTTATCGTTCAGTTAAGTCGCACCGCAATTTGGGAGCTGAAATCGGTGAACAGCCGTGCGCTGGATTTGCGATTCCGGCTTCCCCAGGGCTTTGACCGGTTGGAGCCACAGCTGCGCAGTATAATGCAAAGCCAGTTCAAGCGCGGCACAATTGCGGTTTCGTTAAGTTTTGCCGACGTGCCAATGAACCCATTGCCGGTGGTCAACAAGTACGCGCTGGCTGCAATGTTGGATTTACGTGCGGAGTTGATTGCGCAAGACGTGGCACTATCACCCTCAACCTTGGAAGGGCTGCTGTCTATCAAAGGCGTAATGTCAGATGAAAAGCGCGATACCAATGATGGTGCTGAATTCGATGAAGTCTTACTGGAAGCCTTCAAAAAAGTGGCACAGGAATTGGCATTGGCCCGCAGTAATGAAGGCGTTGCCATTGCGGCAGTCATAGAAGACCAGTTGCAACGTATTGAAACCCTAACGCACTCTGCCAGGGCTGACCCGTCTCTGGATACAGAGTTCATCGCAGCGCGCCTTCGCACCCAACTTGAGCTCCTGATGCAAAGCGATGCCGGTCTTGATGGCCAGAGACTACACATGGAAGCGGCTTTGCTTGCCACAAAGGCCGATATCCGCGAAGAAACAGACAGGCTGACAATGCATGTTGCCAATGCGCGCCAACTCTTAAAAGCGGGGGATGGGGCGGGGCGTAAACTCGATTTCTTAGCGCAAGAATTTAATAGAGAAGCCAATACTTTGTGTTCAAAAGCCAACGCTTCAACGGTGACGGCCATTGGGCTCAACCTTAAAGTGACGATAGATCAATTTCGCGAGCAAATTCAAAATCTGGAGTAGCGCGACCATGCCTTTAACATCCCATCGCGCCACTGCCCGCCGCGGGTTGATGCTGGTTTTATCGTCGCCTTCCGGCGCTGGAAAATCGACGATCGCCCGCAATTTATTAGAAAACGACAAGATGTTTTCGCTCTCCGTAAGCGTTACGACTCGATCACGCCGGCCAAGCGAAATCGACGGTGTTCACTATCATTTTGTCAGCGTGAAAGATTTCATGAGGCTGCGTGACAGCGATGCACTGGCCGAATGGGCCGAAGTGCACGGCAATTATTACGGCACTCCCAGAGAAGCTGTGGAAAAGGCATTGGCCGACGGTCAGGACATGCTGTTCGACATTGATTGGCAAGGCGCTGCTCAACTTCGCGAAAAAATGCGCGGTGACTTAGTGGAAGTGTTTGTGCTGCCGCCATCCATGAAAGAGCTGCACGCCAGGCTGAAACGCCGCGCAGAAGACACCCCAGAAATTATTGCGCGACGTTTGCAGAATGCCAGTGAAGAAATTTCAAAATGGCGCGATTATGATTATGTAATCATCAATGATGATCTTGATGTATCATATAATGCTGTACGCAGCATTGTTGCAGCGGAGCGCCTGCGACGGGACCGCAACTTGTCACTTTATGATTTTGTCGAAGGTTTGTTGGGCGAACCGCTCGAATAGGCGTTGGCCAGCCTGACAAACTCTTCGACGTTGAGCGTTTCTGCGCGACGGGTGGGTTCGATATTTGCAGCTTGCAGCAGTGCTTCCCCGCCAACCGGTTTCAGGCTTTGCCGCAACATTTTGCGACGCTGGCCGAACGCATTTCGCGTAATGGTTTCAAACGCATTAAGTTCAGCCGCCAAAGGCTGCGCACGCGGAATCAAATGCACCACCGAAGATGTTACTTTGGGTGGCGGCGTAAATGCGCGTGCCGGAATATCAAACAGAATATTCGCCTCTGTACGCCACCCGCAGAGCACGCCCAACCGGCCATAGCCGTCATCATCCGGTGTGGCGGCAATGCGTTCTGCCACCTCTCGCTGAAACATCAAGGTGAGCGACGCCCAGCACGGCGGCCATTTTTCGATAGCCACCCATCGTGTGAGCAATTCCGTGCCGATATTATAAGGCAGGTTTGAGATGATTTTACCGGAGCCGTCTTTGGGAAGAATATCAGCGGGGTTTACGGCCAAGGCATCAGCGGAAATAATTTGGAGGCGGTCAGGGTAGTGCGATGAAATTTCTTCCAGAGCAGGAATGCAGCGCTCGTCGCGTTCGATGGCAATTACATTTGCGCCTTCAATGAGCAACGCCCGGGTCAGTCCGCCCGGCCCAGGGCCGACCTCCAAAACAGTGACGCCTTTGAGCTTGCCCGCACCGCGCGCTACTTTCCGCGTCAAGTTTAAATCTAATAGAAAGTTCTGCCCGAGCGCTTTGGTGGGCGCGATGCCGTGCTTTTCAATGACATCCCTAAGCGGTGGCAGGCCATCTTCTGAAACGACACTCATTAACGAGACGCCATCTCTGCCGCCATTTTTAGGGCGGCAATAAAACTATCCGGTCGCGCAATGTTTTTGCCTGCAATATCAAAAGCGGTACCATGATCCGGCGATGTGCGAATGAATGGCAAGCCTAGCGTGACGTTAACGCCGTCGTCAAACGCCAGCGTTTTGGCAGGTACCAACGCTTGATCATGATACATACAAATTGCCGCGTCATAAGTGGCGCGAGCGCGCGCGTGAAACATTGTGTCGGCCGGCAGCGGGCCCCAAGCGTTGATGCCCATGGCTTTGATCGCCGCGATGGCAGGAGCAATTATTGAGTTATCTTCCAGCCCCAAAGCGCCACCCTCGCCCGCGTGCGGGTTGAGGCCCGCAATAGCAAGGCGCGGGTTTTGAATGCCAAAACGAGTGGTCAAATCACGCGCCGTAATCACTGCGGTTTGGATAATTGACTCAGTGGTCAGCGCCGCGATCACATCCTTGAGAGGAATATGGATTGTGACGGGCACAGTGCGTAAATC
>JANMFT010000074.1:0-2987 GCA_031374255.1 Limoniibacter sp.
GGCAATCGTGGACGCATCATGCAGCGTGATGATTTTTAAGAGATCATCGGCCAATTCATGGCCATGCTCTGGCTGGCCCTTGGAGAATGCGTTTTTTGCCAAATTATGCGTATGCGGCATATGGTCAACGCCGGTCAGCAAGGTGCCGAAATGCTTGCGGTTGGCGACAATACCACCAACTGAAATACCGCCAAAGTTGGTGCCGTGATAACCGCGCTCACGGCCGATCAGACGGGTGCGCGAACCATCGCCGCGCATACGGTGGTAGGCAATTGCGATTTTAAGGGCGGTCTCAACAGACTCAGAACCAGAGTTTGTAAAAAACACGTGCTCCATACCGGGCGGCGAAATGTCGATAATGCGGTTGGCGAGTTCGAACGCTTTTGGATGGCCCATTTGGAAGGCGGGCGCATAATCAAGTTCTGCCGCCTGCTTGGCAATCGCCTCAATAATGCGCGGCTGCGCGTGACCGGCATTGCAGCACCAAAGGCCCGCCGTGCCATCCAAAATCTGTCGCCCGTCCGCTGACGTGTAATACATGCCGTTGGCTGCAACCAACATACGAGGCGCTTCTTTGAATTGGCGGTTTGCCGTGTAAGGCATCCAAAACGCACGCAAATCATTCGGCATATTCAAACGGTTGGACATGGTTTTCCTCAAAGCTCGGTATGTTGTTTTGTTGTTCTACGCTGTGCCTTGAAAACCGGCAAGCGGGATAGAATTTATGTATTACCCAGCCAAAGGTTGCCAAAGCTCAATTGGATTGCCATCTGGGTCTTCGAGATGGGCGAAAATTCCATAGGTTTCGTCTTCCACCCGTTTCACAGCCACGCCCGCCGTTTCAAGGTCAGCTATCTGCGTGGCCATATTGGTCACCCGTAAATTCAGCATGAAGCGCTTGTCGTCACGAAAATAGGTGCTGTCTTCTTTGAATGGTGCAAATACTGTTGGCCCTGCTTGCTGCTGCCGAACCACACCATTTGCACCATAACCAACTCCAAAATGTTGCTGATACCATGCCGCTAGCGCATCCGGGTTTTGCGAGCGGATAAACAAGCCGCCTATGCCGCTCACATAGCCCATTGCCCTACTCCGCTGCGATTTTCATCGGATTGTTCGGGTGCTGTGTCCAGTTGCCATAATGCGGTACGACGGGTTTCATCGTTCGCCTATCCATTGCACCGTTTGGCAATTGCTCCATCGTGATGCAATCTTGAACCGGACACACATTAACGCACAAATTGCAGCCAACGCACTCTTCCTCGATCACTTCAAACTTGCGCGCGCCATCAACGATATTGGTGATGGCCTGATGCGACGTGTCTTCACATGCAATATGGCAACGCCCGCATGAAATGCAAAGGTCTTGGTTGATCTTGGCCTTGGTGACGTAGTTAAGGTTCAAATACTGCCAATCGGTGACATTCGGCACCGCGCGCCCGATCACATGATCAAGCGTGGCGTGGCCCTTATTATCCATCCAGTTTTTAAGGCCTTCAATCATCTCTTCGACGATTTTAAAGCCATAAGTCATCGCAGCCGTGCAGACTTGCACATTGCCCGCGCCAAGCGTCATAAACTCTGCTGCATCGCGCCACGTGGTGATGCCGCCAATACCTGAAATCGGCATACCATGGGTTTCAGGGCTGCGGGCAATTTCCGCCACCATGTTCAGCGCAATCGGTTTAACCGCCGGACCGCAATAGCCGCCATGGGTGCCTTTGCCGTCAATCATCGGCTCCGGCGCAAAATCATCCAAATTGACCGACGTGATCGAATTGATGGTGTTGATCAAAGAAACCGCGTCTGCCCCGCCGCGTTTGGCAGCTTCGGCGGGCTTACGGATATCGCTGATATTCGGCGTCAATTTCACAATCACCGGCATGCGCGTATGCATTTTGCACCAGCGCGTCACCATTTCGATATATTCTGGCACCTGCCCCACGGCAGAACCCATGCCGCGCTCTGCCATGCCATGCGGACAACCGAAATTCAGCTCAACGCCGTCAGCCTCGGTTTCCTCAACGCGGGCCAAAATGGATTTCCAGCTGTCTTCGTCGCACGGCACCATCAGCGAGACGATCATCGCGCGGTTAGGCCATTTGCGCTTAACCTCTTTAATTTCGCGCAGATTCACTTCGAGCGAACGGTCTGTGATCAACTCGATATTATTGAGGCCAAGCAAGCGCCGGTCAGCCCCCCAAATGGCGCCATAACGCGGGCCGTTAACGTTGACGACGGGCGGGCCTTCCGCCCCCAGCGTCTTCCAAACCACCCCGCCCCAACCTGCTTTGAACGCGCGCTCCACATTATAGGCTTTGTCAGTTGGCGGCGCGGAAGCCAGCCAAAACGGGTTCGGCGATTTAATGCCTGCAAAAACATTGCGGATATCAGCCATAGTCATGTCTCCATTCACGCTTTGCGAATTATGCCGCTTGCGCTTTCGATGTGTTTCTCAATTCTTTTCTCACAACCAGTTTCAGCCCGGACCAGACCGCATCCACTGCGCAGACTTTGACATCAACCCAGCCCATAGGCAGGCAAACCTCGCGGATGGTGTCTTCCGTAATATCGGTTGGCACTTTAGAGGCCTTCTTAGGCCATGAAATCCAAACGGTTGATGTATTAGGCAACACGCTGCGCCCGAGCCTGAGCAATTCTTCCATCTCAGCGCGCAAGGTCACGAATAAATAGGCGTCTTTTGCAGCATGCATATCGGCCACCCAATCCAAAGCCTGCGTTTCAGCGATTTCAGATTTAACGCTTTCCGGAATGTGATGCGCATAGACCCGGCCTGAAAAGCCAAGTTTCTTTGCCAGAGGTGTGCCGGAATAGCCGGTGGTCAATTCATATCCCCCTCACCCGGCGCTGCGCGCCACCCTCTCCCCCAAAGGGAGAGGAATAGTGGTGCCAAGATTTCTAAAAACCAGACACGTGACAAACAAGAATTTGCGCCTCTTATTCCTCTCCCATTTGGGGAGAGGGTG
>JANMFT010000147.1:0-2649 GCA_031374255.1 Limoniibacter sp.
CAAAAATCTGCACGGTCTATGTTGAATTGTTCCGCAACATTCCGCCCTTGCTCGTCATTTTCTTTTGGTATTTTGGCGTGTTGTCAATTTTGCCTCAACCAAAACAGAGTTTGGAACTGCCGTTTGGCAGCTACCTCAATAACCGTGGGTTCACATTACCAAAACCAATTTTTGAAGAAGGCTCAGGCCTGATTTTGGCTGGCTTTATCGCGGCTATTGTCATTGCATTTTTTGTGCGCCGTTGGGCTAAAACCCGCCAGGCCGCCACTGGCCAGCAATTCCCGATCGGGTGGACTACGCTTGGTTTAATCGTCGGACTTCCGCTGCTAGGTTACTTATTGTCTGGGATGCCTGTCTCCTTCGACATGCCGAAAAAGTCTACATTCAATCTTGTTGGCGGCCTGCAAATCGGGCCGGAGTTGCTATCGCTTTATCTCGCTCTGTCATTTTATACCGCCGCCTTTATTGCTGAAATTGTGCGCGGCGGCATTCTCGGCATCTCAAAAGGCCAAACCGAAGCCAGCTATTCTTTGGGCATGAAACCCGGCCCGACCATGCGGCAGGTGATTATTCCGCAGGCATTGCGCATCATTATTCCGCCGCTCACCAGCCAATATTTGAACCTTACTAAAAACTCGTCACTGGCAATTGCCATCGGCTATGCGGATTTGGTGGCCGTTGGTGGCACGATTTTGAATCAGACAGGGCAGGCCATTGAAATTGTCGCAATCTGGATGCTGATTTATTTGGGTCTGAGCCTAACAACTTCGTTTTTCATGAACTGGTTCAACGCCCGTATGGCTTTGGTGGAGCGCTGATTATGGCAGACAATCCCGCCTTTCACCGCACTGAAATGCTGGCGCAACAGGCTGCGCCATCCTCTACCAAAGGCATTGCGCATTGGGTGCGCACCAATCTGTTTGCATCGGCTTTTGACACGGTTCTTACTATTGTCGCCGTATTGGCAATATTCTGGTTCATCCCGCCAATGCTGAAATGGTTGTTTGTTGATGCCGTGTGGAGTGGCACTGACCGCAACGCTTGCGCCACAATTGCCCAAGGCGGCACTATGCCTGACGGCTGGTCAGGCGCGTGTTGGGCATTTGTGGATGCCAAATTTCAACAGTTCATCTATGGACGCTACACCCTCGCTGAACGCTGGCGCGTGAATATTGTGGGCATCGTGATGGTGCTGCTGCTGATACCGTTGCTGATCCCATCACTTCCGCGCAAAGGCTTAAATGCAGTGCTGCTGTTTTTTGTATTTCCGGTATTTGCTTATTTTCTGTTGGTTGGCGGCTATTTCGGACTTGCCCACGTTGAAACTCCACTTTGGGGTGGGCTGCTCGTAACGCTGGTTCTATCCTTCGTTGGCATCGCAGTCTCGTTGCCGCTTGGCATATTGCTCGCGCTTGGCCGCCGGTCTGATTTGCCGGTGATTAAGCTCATTTGCGTAATTTTTATTGAAGTCGTGCGGGGCGTGCCGCTGGTGACAGTGCTATTTATGGCCTCCGTCATGTTGCCGCTGTTTCTGCCCGAAGGCGTGACTTTTGATAAACTCATGCGCGCAATCATTGGCGTCGCATTGTTTGCGTCCGCCTATATGGCCGAAGTGATCCGTGGCGGCCTGCAAGCCATGCCAAAAGGCCAATACGAAGGCGCTGATGCGCTGGGCCTGACATATTGGCAGAAAATGCGCCTGATCATTCTGCCGCAAACCATCAAGCTGGTGATCCCCGGCATTGTAAACACGTTCATCGGCCTCTTCAAAGATACGAGCTTGGTCTACATCATTGGCATGTTTGATTTGCTCGGCGTCGTGCGCCAAAACTTCTCTGATGCCAATTGGGCAACACCTGTCACAGCTTCAACGGGCCTTGTATTTGCAGGTTTTGTATTCTGGCTCTTCTGTTTTTCCATGTCGCGCTATTCCATGTTTATGGAACGCCGGCTCGACCGCAGCCACCGCTAAAGGATAAATGAAAATGGCTAACGCTGCCGCAACAGTTAATACTGAAAAAATGACGGTTTCAGAAACCGAAGTTGCCGTTGAACTCATCGGCATGAACAAATGGTATGGCAATTTCCATGTGCTGCGCGACATTGATTTGAAAGTCATGCGCGGCGAACGCATCGTGGTTGCAGGCCCGTCCGGCTCCGGTAAATCCACCATGATCCGCTGCATCAACCGGCTGGAAGAACACCAAAAGGGCCGCATTCTGGTGGATGGTATTGAACTCACCAATGATCTCAAAAAGATCGATGAAGTGCGCCGCGAAGTCGGCATGGTGTTCCAGCATTTCAATCTGTTTCCGCATCTGACCATTTTGGAAAACTGCACGCTCGCTCCGATTTGGGTGCGCAAAATGCCAAAAAAACAAGCTGAAGAAATTGCCATGCATTATTTAACGCGCGTGAAAATCCCGGAGCAGGCGCTGAAATATCCCGGCCAATTATCCGGTGGCCAGCAACAGCGTGTGGCGATTGCCCGTGCGCTGTGCATGAATCCGCGTATCATGCTGTTTGATGAGCCGACATCGGCGCTTGACCCTGAAATGATCAAAGAGGTTCTTGAAACCATGGTTGGCCTTGCCGAAGACGGCATGACAATGGTCTGCGTCACCCATGAAATGGGCTTTGCCCGCCAAG
>JANMFT010000175.1:0-9795 GCA_031374255.1 Limoniibacter sp.
GCAGGAATTGGCCCGCCTTGGCGCGCGCATCACGCTGTCCGGCCAAACCGCCACCATTGAAGGCGTTGACCGCCTCAAAGGCGCGCCAGTCATGGCAACCGATTTGCGCGCATCAGCCAGTCTTGTGATTGCAGGCCTTGCCACCGAAGGCGAAACCACAATCAGCCGTGTGTATCATCTCGACCGCGGCTTTGAAAAACTCGAAGAAAAGCTGTCCCTCTGCGGCGCAACCATCGAGCGTATGAGCCATTAAGCATTTGCTGGCTTGAATGGGATTTGAAGCGGTTTAGCATCATCCGACAAAACAAAGACAGGAGTAACGGTTTGGAATTTTTCAAACCTTTGCCCCGATTTTAGACTTCGTTAAATTGGCCAAGATATAATTCACGTTAAAACGACGCTGAAATAACGCTGCTTGGATTAGGTCGGTCACCTGATTGCTTGCAGGGCCGCCGCGTGGTGTTGAAACCGGCTTCCCCCTTGTCGGGCTTGGGGGTCCAATTGGATTATTCAGCATTTGCGCTTTATGTACTGGCAGTGTTTGCCTACACCGCGTCGCCGGGCCCGATGATTGCAATATTGCTTTCTCGTTCAATTAGCCCCGCTTGGAAAAGCGCAATTGCCTTGGCATTTGGATTTTGCGTTTCAAGGCTGATAATTGTTCTCCTGTTGGCTTTTGGGACCGGCGCTTGGTTGGCGAAAAGCCCTGACCTATTATTTTTGGGTAAAGCCCTTGGCGCGTCATACCTTGCATGGCTATCAGTTGGTATGTGGGTTTGCAGCTCAAGCACAGCTACTCCTGACCAAAAGCAAAGCCATTGGGTGGCGTCAGTCGGCGCAGGAGTTGCAATTGGTCTCAGTAATCCTGCAACATTCCTCATTTACATGGTTTTGTTGCAAATTATTGCACCAACCGGTTTTACTGGACTGAGCCATATTGGCTTTGCTTGTTTTATTACCTTTGCAAGTGTCGGTACGGTTTATTTAGGCACCGTATTTTTTGCACGGCGACTGCACGCCATTGTGGCGTCCCCTTCTTCATCACTGTTCTTAAGCCGCGTTGCAGCGACTGCTTTGGCACTAACGTCAATGTGGATAGTCACTACGTAAAATTTTGTCACAACGTTTTCTTAAACGACCCCAATTTGAAAGTAACCTCATTAATGACAACATGATTCACACCGAACCGTGGATTTTAAACGCCGAGGATAATAATTAGAGTGCAGTGCAACAATTGAGCGCATTAGCCACTAAGGCTTCTGGTTGCACCATTTGACTATTTCCCTTATCGGATCGGTCTTGTCATTGTCAGGTGTCCTGTCTCCTATGATCCGTCTTGCTGCTCTTGATGCTAAAGACCTTGAAGTCATTTCTGCGCTGGTTCAGGATGCCGTCTTAAAGGCAGGCGATATATCGCGTTCAAAATCCGGCACATTTGCGCTCGAAATGAACCGCTATGCGTGGGATAAAGCACCGCGCAAATTCCTTGGCAAAGTGGTTTCAAAAACCGATGAGCGCCGCCGTGCAGTTTTGCATTTTGCCCGCGTGACCGATGCTAAAATGGTCGGCATATCTCAAGCCAAACCCGATGAAGTTCTGTCTTTGCTCGCAGTTAAATTTATAGCGGCTGAAGCCCCTGCGGGCACGATCGAACTTATCTTTTCCGGCAATGCTTCAATCCGGCTCAGCGTTGAATGTATTGAGTGCCAATTAACAGATATTGGTGCGGCTTGGGCGGCGCTCGCTGAACCCAAGCATAGTGTTTAAAGGTTGCGAAAATGGCGATACGTCTAGATGCTGCTGATGCCGGTTTTGAAGCCGCCTTCGAAACGCTGCTCAACGCCAAACGCGAAGTTTCCGTCGATGTTGATGACACCGTCCGTGCTATCATCGCAGATGTCCGCGCCCGCGGCGACCTTGCGCTCACAGATTACGCGCTGAAATTTGACGGGCTGGATTATATGTCGCGTCCATTGCGCATCAGCCTCGATGAGATTGACATTGCCTACGAGAATGCAGACCCCAAGGTTCGTGATGCCCTTGAGTTGGCGGCCAGTCGCATCCGCTCACATCATGCACGCCAGCGCCCGAAAGACGACCGCTACACCGATGCAATTGGTGTTGAACTTGGCACAAGGTGGTCTGCGATAGATGCTGTCGGGCTTTATGTGCCGGGCGGTACGGCGGCCTACCCAAGCTCAGTGTTGATGAATGCAATACCGGCTTTTGTTGCCGGTGTCCCCCGCGTGGTGATGGTAGTGCCAGCCAAAGAGGGTGCGCTCAACCCGTTGGTTTTGGTGGCTGCAAAAATTGCAGGCGTTTCAGAGATTTACTGCATGGGCGGCGCGCAGGCAGTGGCGGCCTTGGCCTATGGCACCAAAACTGTTGCTCCGGTCGCCAAAATTGTCGGCCCCGGCAATGCGTTTGTCGCCGCCGCTAAGCGTCAGGTGTTTGGCAAAGTTGGCATTGATATGATTGCCGGGCCATCCGAAGTGTTGGTGATTGCGGACGCCAACAACAACCCGGATTGGATTGCCGCTGACCTGTTGGCACAAGCCGAGCACGACATGAACGCCCAATCAATTTTAATCACAGACAATGCGGAATTTGCCGGTGCGGTGGAAAGTGCCGTCATTCGCCAGCTGACAACTTTGCCGCGCGTTGACATCGCATCGGCCAGTTGGCGCGACTATGGTGCAGTGATCGTCGTAAAATCCATCATGGATGCCGTGACGCTCGCCAACCGTATCGCCGCTGAACACTTGGAAATCGCCGCTGACGCTGAAGAGGCGCTGTTTGAAGGCATTCATAATGCAGGCGCGGTGTTTCTCGGCCGCCATACCCCCGAAGTCATCGGCGATTATATTGGCGGCTCAAATCACGTGCTGCCAACTGCGCGGTCGGCGCGGTTTTCGTCAGGCTTGTCGGTTTTGGATTTCATGAAAAAAACCTCGATCCTTCGCCTTGGCCCTGATCAATTGCGCACGCTTGGCCCCTCTGCAATAACCATAGCTGAAGCCGAGGGCCTTGGCGCGCACGCCCGTTCGGTTTCGATCAGAATGAACTAGGCTGGGATGATTGATCTATGGCAGACAGCGTTTTCAGGCCGGATGACCACCTCACTGAATTGTTGCTCGATGACTCGATCGAACGCGCTGCCGCCGATGTGGAGCATGAGCGCCAGGTTGCAATTTTCGATTTGCTCGAAGGCAATTCATTTCGCCCTTTAAGTGACACTGGCAAAGGGCCATATCGGCTTAAACTGTCCCACCCGTCAGGCAAATTGACGTTCGAAATTCAGCGCCTTAATGGTGAACACGTCACTGCGCATATTTTGTCATTGACACCTTTTCGCCGTATCGTGCGGGATTATCATGATATTTGCGAAAGCTATTACAACGCTATTCGCAATCTCACGCCGGGCCAAATAGAAGCCATCGATATGGGTCGTCGCGGCGTCCATAATGACGGGTCGCAAATTCTGATCGACCGTTTGGCCGGCAAAATAGCGATTGATTTTGACACAGCCCGCCGCCTGTTCACGCTGGTTTGCGCGCTTTATCGCGGCGACTGAACGTTAAAATGCCAAAAACAGATTTGCCCAAATCTATTTTGTTCATGTGCGGCCAAAATGCCATCCGCTCGCCCATGGCGGAAGTGATGACCCGGGAGATTTTGCCAAAAGACATTTTTGTAGCTTCGGCTGGCGTTCTAACTGGCGCGCGCGACCCGTTCGTGGAAGTTGTGCTCAACGAGAAAAACCTGTCGCTCGGCAAACAAATTCCCCAAACATTAGATGAACTGGAAGACGCTTTTTTTGATCTCATCATCTCGCTGTCTCCAGAAGCCCACCATGCAGCACTGGAATTGACGCGCACGATGCCGGTGGAAGTCGAATATTGGCCAACTTTTGACCCAAGCGGGGAAGGAGAAACCCGCGAACAAAAAATTGACGCATATCGCACGGTGCGCGATGCGCTTGAGCAAAAAATTAATACACGATTTGGCCAAAAACCGGGCGGCTTGCCTTAACGGCCAAATGCAGACCGTCTTGAATTCATAGACTGCAATTGCCATCTGTCCCTGAGAGCGGGCGCAGTATTCTTCGGGGAAAATAAAATGAATATAGGCGAATTTCTTGGTGGCAATCTGGTATTTCTCACGATTGCAGCCTTCATCATTATTTGTATTTTTCTTGGTGTGCGCATCGTGCCGCAATCAGAAAAACATGTGGTCGAGCGGTTTGGACGTTTGCGCTCAGTCTTGGCGCCGGGCATCAATTTTGTTGTCCCGTTTTTGGATCGGATTGCGCATAAAGTGTCGGTGCTTGAGCGCCAATTACCAACAGCCCAGCAAGACGCCATCACCACTGATAACGTGCTGGTCAAAGTTGAGACCAGCGTGTTTTACCGTATTACCGAACCTGAAAAGACGGTGTACCGGATCCGCGATGTTGATGCGGCCATTGCAACTACCGTTGCCGGTATCGTGCGTTCTGAAATTGGTAAAATGGAACTCGACCATTTGCAATCCAACCGCGCCGAAGTTGCGACCAATGTGCGCGAGCAAGTGCGCCTGCTGGTGGATGATTGGGGTATTGAGGTGACGCGTGCTGAAATTCTCGACGTAAACCTCGATGAAGCCACCCGTACAGCCATGCTTCAACAGCTGAACGCCGAACGCGCGCGCCGCGCTAATGTGACTGAAGCGGAAGGCAAGAAGCGGGCTGTTGAATTGAACGCCGACGCTGAACTTTATGCTGCCGAGCAGGAGGCAAAAGCCCGGCGCATTCTGGCCGACGCCGAAGCCTATGCGACCAATGTGATTGCCGTCGCTATTAAGGAAAACGGTATCGAGGCGGCACAATATCAGGTCGCACTTAAACAGGTTGAGGCACTGACAGCGGTCGGGCAGGGCGCAGGCAAACAAACAATCATTGTGCCCGCGCAGGCTTTGGAGGCATTTGGCGATGCGTTCAAAATGTTGAAGGGCCGCCAATAATGTTTACAACATGGTGGATATGGGTGGCTGCCGGCTTCGTGATTGGCGCAATTGAAGTGGTGATCCCGGGCTTCATTTTCTTGGGCTTTGCAATCGGCGCAATTTTTACCGGTATTTTGATCGGGCTAAACTTGATCGGCAGCAA
Source organism: Limoniibacter sp. (assembly GCA_031374255.1). GTDB lineage: Bacteria > Pseudomonadota > Alphaproteobacteria > Rhizobiales > Rhizobiaceae > JALOTE01. The sequence continues at coordinate 5,147 of JANMFT010000175.1, forward strand.
TATATTTGTGCTCATATTGGTATTTGCGTTAGCATCATTGATTGCTTGGTTTGTCCTTTACAAACTGTTTGGCCTCAAAAAAGGTCAAACCAAACGGTGGGACACGGATATCAACGCCTAAGCCTTGCACCGTGGGTTTTTGCGGGCGTGAGAATGTAAAATCGCGTGTTGAGTAAATGAACCGCTTCCTATAGGTATCGGCCAACTTCAAACCCCTGAACAGATCGAAGGGCTTACATGGCCAAAGAAGAATTGCTTGAGTTTCCCGGCAGCGTCACCGAACTGCTCCCGAACGCGATGTTTCGCGTTAAACTCGAAAATGAACACGAGATTATTGCCCACACCGCCGGCCGTATGCGCAAAAACCGTATCCGCGTTTTGACAGGCGATAAAGTGCTGGTTGAAATGACACCTTACGACCTCACCAAAGGCCGCATCACCTATCGCTTTAAATAGGGCGGTTCATCGCTGTGATTGGCAACAATAAAATCATTTTGGCTTCTGGCTCGCCGCGCCGCATCGCATTGTTGCAGCAAATCGGCATCGACCCAGACGAGGTTTTGCCTGCTGAAATTGATGAAACGCCGAAAGTCTCCGAGCACCCGCGTTCTCTTGCCAAACGATTGGCTGCAGAAAAAGCAACGGTTGCACGCGGGCGTTATGGTGAAGCAAAAGCCAAATCAGAAAACGCCTATGTGTTGGCTGCCGATACTGTGGTTTCCGTTGGCCGCCGTATTTTGCCAAAGACAGAATTCTTGGATGAGGCCGTTAATTGCCTCAGCCTGTTGTCTGGCCGCAGCCACCGCGTCTATACCGCCGTTTGTTTGTTGACGCCCTCCGGCAAAGAACGCACGCGCCTTTCTGAAACACGTGTGCGCTTTAAGCGCCTGTCCGGCTTGGAAATGGAGAGCTATTTAGCGTCTGGTGAATGGCAGGGCAAAGCCGGTGGCTATGCCATCCAAGGCAAAGCCGGAGCCTTCGTAATCCGCCTCGTCGGCTCATACTCAGCTGTTGTTGGCCTGCCGGTCGATGATGTGGCCGGTTTGCTGGCAGGTGAGGGCGTAGCCGTTCACAATAATTGGGTGGCCGGTTGAAATTGGCCGAACCAAAATCTCTTAAATGCCCGGTCTGTGGCCATGCGGTTTTAGCGGAAGCCCACAAACCCTTTTGCTCTGAACGCTGCACCAATGTCGATCTTTACCGCTGGTTGACCGGCGGTTATGCCGTGCCGGTAGACGATAGCACCGATGACGATGAATTGGCCAACGAGCGTGAATAGGCGGCAACGTTACGCCACTATTTAAACCGGCGAAATGCTGCAAATTCATCGAAATCCAAACTAGACAGGCTGTTACGCCGTGGCTATAAGCCAGCCATCGCAGCGAAAAATTCCCGCGAGATGGTATGCCCAGATAGCTCAGTTGGTAGAGCAGCGGATTGAAAATCCGCGTGTCCGTGGTTCAAATCCGCGTCTGGGCACCAATTTTTCCTCTTAATAAAAATCATACCGTTTCTGCTGGTGCCCGCAAAAGTGCGAATGCGGCAAGCGCGATAATTGCTGCAAACCCGCTTACAACAAGCGCTGCATCAACGCTCAAATGCGTTATGGCCAAAGCAAACAAAAACGGGCTGGCGGCGTTTGCCAGCAAGCGCATTCCAGTAATGCGGCCAACCAACGTTGCATAACCGTGAACGCCAAACAGTTGTAGCGGTACCGTTCCACGCGCAATTGTAATCAGACCTTGGGCTACGCCATAAGTTGATGCAAACAGAACAGCTGTCACAATCGAACCGGGTGTTGCCAGCAAAATGGCAATCGAAATGGCCAGCGACCCTAATGCTACCTTGCCGGTCATCAACGGGTCAAACCGGTGGCCACCTGTGACCTCAATGATCCGCGCCAATACTTGGGCAGGCCCCATAAACATCGCGATAAGCGCAGCGCCTTGCGCACTAAATCCTTCATTCTCAATGATGCGAAGCATATGGACGGGAAACGCGGCATAGACCAAACCCGATACGACGATGGCAATGGCATAAAAAACCAACGCCCGTTTGCGGGGTGCACCGGTTAAAGTGGGGGGCTCCAAACTTGTTTCTGAAACGTCTCCGTTCCTTTGGACAGGCACTGCTTTTCGAAGTACAAACCAATGCAGCGGCGCAGAAACGAAAACATGGGCCACTGCAAATATGGCGAATGTTGCCCGCCAGCCAAAGCCTTCCAGCAAGAACTGGGTGAGCGGCCAGAAAATTGTTGAGGCAAAACCGGCAATCAGAGTGATCAAAGTTATGCTGCGTCTGGCTTGGCTGCGATAGATTTGAGTGAGGCCCGCAAATGCAGCCTCATATAGCACAAGGCAAGCTGCCGCCTCCATAAAAATGACAGCGCATGAAAACCACCAAATGTTTGGTGCGATGCTGCAAGTGATTAGTGCTGCGGCTGCGCAAAGCGAACCGGTCGCCAAAACCAACCGCGCTCCTTGTCTATCAAGCATTTTGCCAACAAATGGCGCGATCAAGCCGCCAAGCAGAAGCCCGACTGTAAATGCGCCGAAAAACCAATCGATCCCAACGTCAAACTCAGCCGAAATAGCAGGAGCCAAAACGCCGTAGCTGTAATAAAGCGTGCCATAACCAATGGTTTGGGTCAGCCCCAAAGTTAGGATCACACGGTCATTAAAGCCGCTAAACAGCGAACCAATAGTCAATTTGGATTGTGGAGCCATGCCAAAAGCAACTAACTTGGCTAAATGATAGTTGAATGACTGGGTTTAATCACCCACCAACACATCCGCTTGCCTCGACCCGTTCAGCACCAGCCGGACATTCGGCATTTCATTGCCTTCCATTTTGGCAGTTATTTCATCGGGCGTCAGGCCGTAATGCACCCAGCGGGCATGCAAGCGGCGCTCGAGTTCAGCTTCCGGTTCAACAATTGCGATCGTTAGATCAAACATTGGGGCAAGGCTGCTCCACGGCGCTTGATCGAGCAGCAGATAATTGCCTTCAGAGATTATGAATTTGTGCTGCGGCGTAATCAGCCGTGCGCTGCCGCGAGAGAGTTCAAGGCTGCGGTCAAACACCGGCACGGCCACATCGCCATTGGCATCGCGCAGGCGCATAAGTGTGTAGCGGTAGCCATCAACGTCAAACGTATGCGGAGCACCTTTACGCTGGCGGTTGCCGCGTGCCTCTAAGATGGCATCATCATAATGAAAGCCATCCATGGGAAACACAGTCGCGCAATCTTTGCCAATCTGCTGGTTGATTGCGTCCGCAACAGCTTCCGCTAACGTTGATTTGCCAGAGCCGGGCGGCCCGGCAATTGCGGTGATAAACCTTCTTTTATTACCTGCCGCCACAATAATTTGGCCAGCCAAATTCGACGCTGTTGCATCAACAATGGCTGGCCGTTCATTCATAATCGTCTCAAGCGGCCATAGCTTCTTTAGGCGGCTCTTTTGCGCCTGTCATAAACGCCACCGCATCCGACATCGAATAGTCTTTTGGATTGATCACGCACAAACGCCTCCCAAGCCGGTGAATATGGATGCGGTCGGCAACCTCAAAGACATGCGGCATGTTATGGCTGATCAAAATCACCGGCGTTCCGCGCGCGCGAACGTCTTGGATCAATTCCAAAACTTTTCGGCTTTCTTTGACGCCAAGGGCCGCAGTTGGCTCATCCAAAATAATTACTTTGGAACAAAACGCCGCCGCGCGAGCCACTGCAACACCTTGACGTTGACCGCCAGACAGAGTTTCCACAGACTGGTTGATGTTTTGGATCGTCATAAGCCCAAGCTCAGACAGCTTTTTGCGGGCAAAGGCTTCCATTGCTGATTTATCCAGCATCCTGAACCATTGGCCGAGCGGGCCGGGTTTCAAAATTTCGCGGCCCATAAACATATTGGCCGCAATCGACAGCGCAGGTGACATAGCGAGGGTCTGATAAACAGTTTCAATACCATTATCGCGCGCCTCAAGCGGAGATTTAAACTGGATGGTTTTACCTTCCAGTTTGATCTCGCCTTCATCGGGGATAACCGCGCCCGATATCGCTTTGATCATGGATGATTTGCCCGCGCCATTATCACCGATCACGGCAAGAATTTCATTCGGGTAAAGTTCAAAATCAGCATGATCTAGCGCGGTCACGCGGCCATAGCGTTTTACAAGACCACGCGCGGTCAAAATGGGTTCCATTTGTGAGCTCATTAGCGTGCAACCTTTCTGATCCACTGGTCGAGGGAAACGGCAACGATGATTAAAATACCTACGGTAAAATCTTGCCACAGGACATCAACGCCCGACAGCGAAAGCCCGTTACGGAACACGCCCACAATCAGCGCGCCAATAACTGTGCCGACAATTGAGCCGCGCCCTCCAAACAGCGATGTGCCGCCAATCACCACAGCAGTGATGGAATCCAAGTTGGCGAGTTCGCCCGCCAATGGCGTAACTGTGCCGCCAACGCGACCGATCAAAATTATAGCGCCGAATGCGCAAATGATACCGGCAACGGTATAAACTGATCGCAGCACACGGTCAGTTTTTACGCCCGCCAGTGATGCCGCTTCAGGATCATCCCCTACTGCGTAAACATGTCTGCCCCACGCTGTGTAATTGAGGATGTAGTAAATCAAAAC
>JANMFT010000250.1:0-37353 GCA_031374255.1 Limoniibacter sp.
AATAAACGACACCATGGTGATCAAACCTGCATCAGTCATCAGCCGTGCAACCTCAGCCACACGACGGATATTTTCAACGCGGTCGCCCTCGGTAAAACCAAGATCACGGTTGAGGCCATGGCGCACATTATCGCCATCAAGCAAGGTCGCATGTTTGCCGAGCGCGAATAGGCGCTTGTCGAGCATATTGGCAATTGTGGATTTGCCAGAGCCCGACAGACCAGTGAACCAAAGTGTGAGCGCTTTTTGCTGCTTTTGTTCCGCTCTTGAATCGTTTGTCACATCCAGTGCCTGCCAATGCACGTTCGACGCACGGCGAAGCGGATGCAAAATCATGCCGGCTGCAACAGTGGCGTTGGTGACACGATCAATCAGCACAAATGCGCCGGTGAGGCGGTTTTCAGCGTAAGTATCAAGCGCCAGGGGTGATTGCAGTGACAAATTGCACTCGCCAATTTCATTCATTGACAGCGTCTTTGCAGCTTCATGCACGAATGTATTGACATCAATCCGGTGCTTGATGGCCGAAACCGTCGCCGGTATTTGATCGGTCTCAGTACGCAGCACATAAGGCCGCCCCGGAAACAATGGTTCATTATCAAACCAGATGAGATTGGCCGCAAACTGATCCGCAACATGCGGGCGATTGTCCGGCGCAACTAGAATGTTGCCGCGCGAAACTTCGATTTCGTCTTCCAGCACCAAGGTCACGGCTTCACCGGCAATCGCCTCTTCCCGGTCGCCGCCATGAACGACAATGCGTTTGACCTTTGAGGAAGCGCCGGATTTGGCGGCCACAACCGTATCGCCCTTGGCAATCTTGCCCGACGCTATGGTTCCCGCAAAGCCGCGGAAGTCCAAATTGGGCCGGTTCACATATTGCACCGGAAAGCGGAACGGTTTGGCTTCTGCATCGCGAGCGGTTTCAACGGTTTCAAGAAACGTAAGAAGTGTCGGGCCGTTATACCAAGGCATGTTGGGCGAACGGGTGGTTACGTTGTCGCCATAGCGCGCTGACAGCGGCACCGGCGTGATGGTCTCAAATCCGAGAGCGCCCGCAAAGGCTTTATATTCAGCAACGATACGGTTGAAGGTTTCTTCAGAATAACCGACCAAATCGATTTTGTTGACCGCCAGCGCAATGTGCTTGATGCCCAATTGCGAGACAATAAATGAATGCCGCCGGGTTTGTTTCAGCACGCCTTGGCGCGCATCGATCAGGATCACGGCCACATCGGCAGACGATGCTCCGGTCGCCATATTGCGGGTATATTGCTCATGACCGGGCGTATCGGCAACGATGAACTTGCGGGCCGGTGTTGCAAAAAACCGGTAGGCGACATCGATCGTGATGCCCTGCTCGCGTTCGGCCTCCAGCCCGTCGACCAGCAAGGCAAAGTCAAACTCTTCGCCGGTGGTACCGTGCTTTTTGCTGTCGTTTTTAAGCGTCGCAAGCTGGTCTTCGAAAATCAATTTGGTGTCGTAAAGCAACCGCCCGATCAGCGTTGATTTGCCATCATCGACAGAACCGCAGGTCAAAAACCGTAAGAGGCTTTTGTGCTCCTGCGCCTTCATGTAGGCGCGGATGCCCTCGTCAGAATCCGGGATCAATTCTTCTAAAACGGCAGGTTCCATTAGAAATAGCCCTCGCGTTTTTTCTTCTCCATCGACCCAGACTCATCCTTGTCAATCATACGGCCCTGCCGCTCAGAGGTGCGGGCCACAAGCATTTCGCGCACGATGGCTTCGAGCGATGTTGCGTCAGAATCAATTGCGCCCGTCAGCGGATAGCAGCCAAGCGTGCGGAAGCGGATCATTCGGTCTTCGATCACTTCACCGTCGCGCAATTTAAGCCGCTCATCGTCCACCATCATCAGCATGCCGTCGCGCTCAATCACCGGTCGTTTGGCTGCAAAATAAAGCGGCACGATTTCGATATTTTCGCGCAAGATATATTGCCAGATATCAAGCTCGGTCCAATTGGATATCGGAAAGGCGCGGATGCTTTCACCGGGCTTGACCTTGGTGTTATAAATTTTCCACATTTCGGGCCGCTGGTTTTTCGGATCCCATGTATGTTTGTCATCGCGGAACGAAAATATGCGCTCCTTGGCGCGACTCTTTTCCTCATCGCGCCGTGCGCCGCCAAAGGCGGCATCAAAGCCATATTTATCCAGCGCCTGCCTGAGGCCCACCGTCTTCATCACATGGGTGTGTGTGTTTGATCCGAAATCAAACGGGTTCATATTTTGCGTAATACCATCTGGATTGATATGCACCAGCAAATCAAAGCCCAACTCCTTCGCCAGCCGATCGCGGAATTGATACATCTCGCGGAACTTCCACCGTGTATCGACATGCAAAAACGGAAAGGGCGGCGGCGCCGGGTAAAACGCTTTCATCGCCAGATGCAAGAGCACGGAGGAGTCTTTTCCGACCGAATACAGCATTACCGGTTTGGCAAAGGTGGCCGCCACTTCACGGAAAACGTGGATGGCCTCGGCTTCAAGCCGGTCGAGGTGAGAAAGCTGGCGGGTCATAAAACTTCTGATTGCATAAGACATGAACAAGATTTGATGTGGAAATAACCATTAGCGCCATAATGCGCAACGCAAAGCCGCGACATTGCTTTGAATAAAATGCTGGTTGCTGAAATGATATGAAACACCAAATACCAGTTTCGACTTAAAGCCAAAACGCGCACGATTATTTTGTGCAATTCAAGTCTGGCGACCCGAGGCAAGTTGCGATATGAGAACATATGGTGAATAAAACTCCAATTGCGGTTGTCTGGTTCAAGCGCGATCTTCGGTCAAGCGATCACGCCGCTTTGGCGGCAGCGGTTGCAACAGGCCCGCCTGTATTGCCGCTGTATATCATCGAGCCGGATTATTGGCGTGAGCCGGATACATCCACGCGGCAATTTGAGTTTATCCGCGAAAGTTTGGTGGAACTGCGAGAAGAGTTAGCCAAGCTCGGCCAGCCGCTAATCGTGCGGCAGGGCGGCGTTGTTGCCACACTGGTACGCCTCAACCAGCGGCATAAAATCTCCGCGCTTTTTGCCCACGAGGAAACCGGCAATGACTGGACATACGCGCGGGACAAAGCCGTAATTGCTTGGGTCCGCAAGGCCGCTGTTCCGTTCAGTGAATTTGCCCAAAACGGTGTGATCAGGCGTATTTCCACCCGCGATGGCTGGGCCGCGCGGTGGGATAGAACCATGGCGGAGCCGCCGACCCCGGTGCCTGTTTTGAGGCCCCTTGCCGATGCCGGAATTGAAATAGACATTGGTCAAATTCCTATCGCACAAGATGTGGGTCTGGCCGATGATTTTTGCCCCGGTCGACAGACCGGCGGGCGACGCGAAGCTCTTATTCAACTTGGCAAATTTCTCACAGTGACCGGCCTGCCCTATCGCCGTGCCATGTCATCACCATCGGAAGGCGCTTTGCGCTGCTCGCGTATATCAGCGCATTTGGCCTATGGTACGCTGTCTATTCGGGAAGTGACGCAGGCCGCCATTGCGCGGCTGAATGAATTAAAGGGGGAGCCGTCGCCTGATGCAGCACAATGGCGTGCATCGATGGTTTCATTTTTAAGCCGCCTGCATTGGCGCGATCATTTTATGCAAAAATTGGAAGACCAAACCTCAATTGAATTTCAACCCCTTCACCCGGCCATGCGCGGCAAGCAGGGCATCCTTGGCACGAATGAAGCGCTCGCCGCCTGGCAAACCGGCACAACCGGCGTTCCGTTTGTTGATGCCTGCATGCGTTCACTCATTCAAACCGGTTGGCTGAATTTCCGGATGCGGGCCATGCTGGTTTCATTTGCCAGCCATTTATTGGATGCCCCGTGGCGGCAAAGCGGGCTGCATTTGGCACGGCAATTTACTGATTATGAGCCTGGTATTCATTGGAGCCAGATGCAAATGCAATCCGGGTTGACCGGCATCAACACCATCCGGATTTACAACCCGATCAAGCAGGGTCTGGAACATGATGCAGATGGCGCGTTCATTCGCAAATGGGTGCCGGAATTGCGCGATGCGCCAACTGCATTTTTGCATGATCCGTGGATGGATATGGGACTGATCGATACGAGGCCTACGAACTATCCCGCCCCGGTGATCCATGTCGCAACAGCTATGCGCGCCGCCCGCGAGCGGCTGCATGCACCGCGGAAAACCAAAGCGTTTCATGAAGCGAGTGATGCAATTCAAACTAAACATGGCAGCCGCAAAGCGGGATTGAAACAAACGGACAAAATTCAGTTTGCAAAACGCCAGGCGGCAGCCGCGAAAAGAACCGCCAAAATAAAAACGGCTGATGTGCAAATTGATTTGTTCCGCCTATTGTCTTGATAATTGCGCCGGTCTCAACGCTTTCAATTGCAATTGCGCTCTGCTACTTCAACCTAAGGCGGTTCCGTAGCTCAGCAGGATAGAGCACCAGATTCCTAATCTGGGGGCCATGCGTTCGAATCGCATCGGAATCACCAAATTATGCTTAAAAATCAATATTTTAGTGAATTATAGCGCTTCCATTGCGGCATATCATTTTGTGTTAGTAACCAAATATGGCATGTGCCTGTCTAAATTTGCGAATTAACCAAAAATATAGTTCGCAAGAGCACTCACCGCGTTATCAAAACAGAAACTTCGCCACCTGAAAAAAGCCGGATACAAAAATGAAACTGAAAGGGCTGTTCCAAAGTCAAAATAGCCAGCCTAATCCTTATGATAAATTCAGATAAAAGGATTTTTCACGAAGGACCAAGGCCCAGATAGGCCGCAAACTGTGGCCATAAATGGACCCTCTAAATTGAGAGGCCAACAACCTGCAAAAACCACTAAACTATCGGGGCCACCAATCTCGCCTCGATCTTCAGTTTTGAAGAAATTTTTGCCGCCTTCACTATCAATTCTCAACATAAAAGTTGATCTAATTGCTCAATTGTCTGAAACGGAGGCACACGCCGTTGATCGAGCGGCTGCTGATTACCTGAAAGAGCGAAATAGCATTACATCTGCTGTGCGTGCCCATCGTCGATAGTGTTGCATTTGCCGTTTAACACTTGCGGCCAAAGGGATGAAGTGCAGGCTTCATAGCTAAGCCAAGAACGAAAATCTGTATCGGTTAAAACTGGTATCGCAATAGAGCATCCGGTTGTAGAACTGCGAGGGACATGCGCGGTTGGGTTACCAGCCAAATCTTAAAGGTGGCTGCAAAGTTTTGGACGCCAAAAGGGTGAATTTTGATGGGCAAGCTAACTGGTAAGACAATTCTCATTACGGGCGGGGCCAATGGTGTTGGCGCATCGACCACTGAATTGTTCTGCCGCGAAGGCGGTCACGTCGTGTTTGTAGACCGTGATGGTGCATCGGGCCGGACGCTCGAAACTAAATTGGTGAGCCAAGGGCTCAATGCACATTTCATTGAGGCTGATATTTCAAGAGTGGCGGAAGCGGCTCGTGCTGTAGCCGGAACTTTCAAAATTCTCGGTTCTGTCGATGTACTGTTCAACCATGCCGGCATTATTATCGTGAAGCCATTTCTGGATTTTAGCATCGAGGAATGGGATGAGCTGATGGATAATAACGCCAAAAGCGCATTTCTGGTCACGCGGCTGGTGCTGCCATCGATGCTGGAACGCGGGCGCGGCAATCTGGTATTTACATCAACGACGGGCGTGAAAGCCGCAACGCCACTGGAATCAATCTACTGTGCTTCAAAATCAGCGATGCACCAATTGGGCCGTTCGATTGCGGTAGAATATCGCGACCGCGGCATTCGCGCCAATTGCATTTGCCCGTGCTTTATCCGCACCAATCACGGCATGCATGAAATTGAGCAGCTGCGGAATTATGGTATTTTCGCCTCCGAGAATGATGTGAACATCATGCAAGGGCGCATTTGTGAGCCGGAAGAAGTGGCATCCGTCGCCTTGTTTTTAGCGTCTGACGATAGTTCATTTATTAACGGCGCTGAGATTTTCGTCGACAACACATTCACGGCGGTGTGACTGAATGCTGTGGGGCATTACGCCGGTTGAAGCACAAGCGACTTATGGCATTGCTGTTGACCGCCTGCGTGGCCAAATACATGCCGGCTTGATTTTGCCTGATGAAAAGCTGCCGCCCGAGCGCCAATTAGCCGATGATATTGGCATTTCCCGTGTGACATTGCGCGAGGCATTGCGGGTTCTTGAAACCGATAAATACATCCACGTTAAACGCGGCGCGCATGGTGGCGCTTTTGTGTCGCCCATTGAAATCCTGCAATCCTTGGCTGTTCGTCGTATAGCCCGTGATTTGGCCGCAGCTATGCGCGTCTTGGAATTTCGCTGTGCCAATGAGGCGGCGATTGTGCGGCTTGCGGCACTCAGGCGCGGTGTTCCGGAATTAAAGCGCCTGCGTGCAGCTTATGAAGCGATTTTAAAGTGCGAACGCCCTGAAACGCTTAAACAGGCCGAAACCCTTTTCCGTTTGGCGCTTGGCGATGCAGCTCATAATCCGCTTTTGGGTGCCGCAGTCAAACAAGGTCATATGGAAATGTTCCAGCCTTACGCATTGCAAATATCAGACAATGCTGCAGTGCCTATCTACGGCCGATTATTGCATGCAGTCGAAACTCAAAGCGAAGATGATGCCACTCGCGCTATGAGCGAGCTGCACACGCTTGAGTGGCAGAGCCTCCGCGCCCGTGGCAAAAGCTGATCCAACGCCTTTTAGAATTCAACCTTCTATGTTGCGTCGCATCATGTTTTGCCGCTTGACAAATATGCATATTGATCAAATGGTCTGATAAATAGACCATTAGACCAATAGATCGGTTTTGGAGCGTCAGCCTATGAACCATGTTCCATCAGTTGCAAGGCTTCAGAACAGCAGCGCAGCAATCCGTGCGGCTCCAAGGCTAGATGGCAAGGTTGCCATTATCACCGGCGGAGCAGGCGGCATGGGTCGCGCGGCATCCTTGGCATTTGCGGCAGCGGGCGCGAAAGTTGCTATTTTTGATATTCAAGCCGAGGCTGGCGCGGAAACTGAGGCTGATATTATTGCGGCGGGCGGGCAGGCGTTATTCATTGGAACCGATGTCACAAGCACCGAGGCCATCAAGTCCGCACTGGCTAAAACAATCCAAACCTTTGGGCCGGTTGACACGCTATTTAACCATGCAGGCACGATCATTGTAAAACCGCTGCACGAAACGACAGATGCTGACTACTACCGCTTGATGGATATCAACGTGAAATCGGCTTTCGTGGTTTGCCGTGAAGTGATTAGCCACATGCTGCAACATAAGGGCGGCTCAATCGTCATAACGTCATCTATCGGCGGAGAAAAAGGGTTCGCGCTCGAAAGCGTTTATTGCATGACCAAGGGTGCGGTTTTGCAGCTCGCCCGATGCATCGCTGTCGAATACCGCGACCGTGGCATCCGCGCCAATGCCGTCTGCCCCGGCTTTGTGAAAACAGCCCATGGCCTGCGTGAAATCGACGAGCTTGATGGCCTCGGCCAAAAATGGAATGTCGCCGATCTCAACGCAGTTCAGGGGCGGATTTGCGAGCCCGAAGAAGTGGCTAATGCCGCTCTGTTTTTGGCCTCAGATGAATCGAGTTTCATCAATGGCACTGCGCTTTATGTTGATAATGGCTGGTACGCCAAAGGCTAATTTTCGCATTTAACCCCCCAACCGAGGTTTTGATCATGTCAAAAATGAAACATTTTTTAAGCTTGTCAGCCTGCCTTTTTGCACTTTCAGTGTCTGGCAATACAGCGTCTGCTTTTGAACCGGAGTCTAACGACCCTATTATATTTATGCTTGGCAATTGGACATCTATTAACGTTCAGGCCGAAGTTGCGGGCCAGATTTTACAAAAACTTGGCTACACCGTGACATACCAGCCAATGGATGATTCTGCCCGCTATCCTGCTTTTGAAGCAGGAGATGCAACGTTTGCACTTGAAACGTGGGAGACAACGCAAAAGGATGCGTTTGAAGCCTCAGTCGCAACCGGCAATGTTTTGGATATGGGAGCACTCGACGCAAAAGGCAAAGAAGACTGGTGGAACCCTATTTACATGAAAGAAATTTGTCCCGGTCTGCCAAACTGGGAAGCGCTAAAAGACCCGGCATGTGCAGCCGCTTTCGCAGCACCCGAAACAGCTCCGAAAGGCCGCTATCTCTCCGGTCCGGTCGATTGGGGCGGGTTTGATGTGGAACGCGTTGAAGCCCTTGGCCTGCCATTTGATGTGGTCAACTCTGGCACAGATGCCGCCATGTTTGCTGAACTGCAATCGGCCTATGAACGCAAAGCCCCCATCATGTTGTGGGTTTATGCACCTCATTGGGCACCTGCAAAATTCGAAGGCGAATGGGTTCAGTTTCCGAAATATGAAAACGCCTGCTATAAAGATGCAGCTTGGGGCGTGAACCCTGACAAAGCCTATGATTGCGGCAAGCCAGAAGGCTATATCAAGAAAATGGCTTGGGCTGGCGGCGAGAAAAAATGGGCCTGTGCCTATGACATCGTCCGCAAATACAACATGGATGGCAAAACCCTTGGGCTGATGGCAGGTGAGGTTGATCTTGAGGGCAAGACAGCAGCCGAAGTTGCCACCAATTGGCTCGCTGCGAACGAAGCAACATGGAAGCCATGGGCCGCTTGCGGCATGTAGGATTCAAATTATGAACACCGGTATGAACACCGGCAGGCCACCCCTGCTGGTGTCAGGCCACCCTTGCTGGTGTAATGTCTTGGCAAGCCAAATCTCGGGGCAATTTAACGCATGAGCGATGTCGTCCAATATCAATCAATTGCGCGTATTCGGTCACCGGGCAATGGCTTAATTTTGGTGGTGTTGATTTTAGCCATTCTGGCGGTATCACCTTATTTCGCCACGCTTTTGCCTACCGCCTTGGTGGATTACCCTAAGGCTGCGGTTGTTCCTTTGTCAGCTTGGGTAGGTGACAATCTCAATTGGCTCGCCCGCAAAGCCAGCATCGGGCCGGTTAAAATTGCTGATATTACGCGCGCGTTTGCGGCTGTTCTGGAATGGCCTATTAATGCGCTTAATACCGTACTGGCCACCGGTATTAAGGCCGGTCGCGGCGATCAAGTCCATGTCGTTGTGCCTCCATTGTCATGGCTGGCCGCAATTGGTTTGGCTGGAATTGCCGCCAACTATATCGCGGGTTTCAGACTGTCGGCGCTCACTGTTGTGGGCTTGCTTTATTTGATTGTGTTTGGCTTTTGGGCTGATGCCATGATGACGTTGTCAAGCGTTGTCATTTCAACAATTGTCAGCATTTCACTTGGCATATCAATTGGCACTTTTGCATTGCGCAAACCATCTTATGCAGCGCCGGTTGAAGCACTGATGAATGTGATGCAGACGGTTCCAATTTTCTCATATCTGGTGCCGACTTTATTGTTTCTCGGCTATGGTCCCAGTGCAGCCTTGGTTGCAACTGCCATCTATGCGCTTCCCCCTATGGTTCATGCTACTATGCTGGGTCTACGAAACGTGCCGCCGGAAGTCGTTGAATATGGCAAAATGGCGGGTGCATCACCCCGCGCGATGTTCTGGAAAATCAAACTGCCGGTGGCTCTACCGACGCTTTCTATTGGCATCAACCAAACCATCATGGCCTGCCTGAACATGGTTGTAATCGCTTCTATGATTGGGGCCGGCGGTCTTGGTTATGTTGTGCTTCTGGCACTGCGCAAGCTGGATATTGGCGGCGCTCTGGAAGCAGGTCTGGCCATTGTTGTTCTTGCCATAATTCTTGACCGTTTGAGCCTGGCAGCTGCAAAACGCAGCGCCGCGGGCGCGACTTATAAAAAAAATGTCCAACGGAAAGTTCTTAAAAATTCAGTAATTTGGTTTGGTATTGCCACACTACTCGCACTTGCCTTTCCTGTTTTTCAAACATGGCCAAAGGACTTAACATTAACAACTGCTCCATGGTGGAATGCGCTGGTCTCGTGGATCAACATTACCTGGTTTGGCCCTCTCGACGCGTTCCGTTCGTTTCTTTTGATTAATGTCATGAACCCAACCAAAAACGCTTTACTGGCTTTGCCATGGGTAGTGTTCATTGGCGTGGTTGCCCTAATTGGTGTTGCCGCAGGAGGCCTGCGTGTCGCCGCAATTGCATCCGCGCTTTTGGCTTTCGTTGCGATTACCGGTTTTTGGGATGCCGGTGTCACCTCGATTTATTTGATCTCACTTGGCGTGATCGTATCGCTGATCATTGGCTTCCCGATAGGCTATCTGGCCTCAAAAAACGAACGCCGCCGTCAGATCACCGGCCTCGTTTTGGATACGTTGCAAACACTCCCGACGCTGGTTTATCTACTGCCAGCCGTGATGCTTTTCCGCAACGGTGATTTTTCAGCGTTGATTGCCATCGTGTCTTACGCCATTGCACCCGCTATTCGCTACGCCATGCATGCCTTTGCCGCTGTACCGGAAGACAGGCTTGAAGCCGCAGCAATGTCCGGGGCCAGTCCGTGGCAAACCATGAAATGGGTTCGGTTGCCGGCAGCATTTCCAACGCTGATTTTGGGCCTCAACCAAACCGTGATGATGGCTATTTCGATGTTGGTAATCACCGCGCTCGTCGGCACCCGCGATCTTGGCCAACAGGTTTTCATAGCACTTAGCCGTGCAAAAGTCGGTGATGGTATTATCGCTGGTCTGTGCGTGGCAGCCCTTGCGCTTGCCGCCGATATTATTCTCAAAGCCTTTGCCGCGCAAAAAGCACGCACTATGGGCGCAAATCCAGGTCACGGATGAAGCAATGCCGAAAGTTGAAAACCCAACGCCATTATCTGCAAATATTGTGCCCTTGACCAATCCGGTGGTTGCGCCAGTTGGCAGGGTTCGGCCAGATGCGCTTGAAGTTGAACATATCTGGAAAGTGTTTGGCAGCGCTGCTGACCAGTTTAAAGGTCTTGATCCGGAGCAACGAACGCCAGAAGAGTTTGCGCGTCGCGGTTGGGTTGCAGCTGTGCGCAATGCGTCTTTTAATGTTGGAAAAGGCGAAGTCTTTGTTATTATGGGCCTTTCCGGTTCAGGCAAATCCACACTTGTGCGCTGCCTGACCCGATTGGTTGAGCCCACTGCCGGTGCCGTGAAACTTGACGGCGAGAATTTGCTCAATGCAACTGAAAAGCGTTTGGTTGAAATTCGCCGCACACAATTTGGTATGGTGTTCCAGCATTTTGCCTTGCTGCCCAATAGAACCGTTCTAGGCAACATCTTATTCCCGCTTGAAGTGCAGGGTGTTGAAAAATCCAAGGCAGAGGCCCGTGCCCAAGAGCTGATTTCAATGGTGGGGCTTGAAGGCAAAGAGCGCCGATTTCCAACAGAACTCTCTGGCGGGCAGCAGCAGCGTATTGGTATTGCACGTTCGCTGGCAACCGATCCCGCAATCTGGTTTTTGGATGAGCCGTTTTCTGCGCTCGACCCGCTAATCCGCGCCGATTTACAAGATGAACTGATCCGCCTCCAGGCAACGCTTGCAAAAACCATCGTCTTCATCACCCATGATCTGGATGAGGCGATCCGTATTGCTGACCGTATTGCTATAATGGAAAACGGCCAAATCGTCCAAATTGGCACTGCGGAACAATTGGTAACAAAACCCGCGACAGATTATGTGCGGCGGTTTGTATCCAAAGTCTCACCCGCCAAAGTCACCAAGGTGTCTTCCTTAATGCTGCCAAGTGCGGGTTCAAGTGCAGGTTCAAATGCGGCTACAAATGCGGGTCAGGGTTTAAGCCTTGATCCGGTCTCGGCCAACTCCACCATCGCTGATATCGGCCCGATACTTGTGCGAGGGGCAGGGCCAATAAGTGTGGTCAATACTGAAGGTCTTGCCATAGGCATGCTTGATCGTGCTTTAGCATTGCAAGTCTTGGCGGGGCGTAACATTCTGTCTGAAACAATATGAAAAAAATTATGAAGTTTAAACACCGCTTGACAATCATCATGATCATACTGCGGGCGAACCCACACGACTGATTGTCAGCGGTTATCCGCGCCTCAAAGGTGAAAAGCTGGCGGAAAAACGGCTGATATGCGTGACAATCATGGTTGGGTGCGCCGCCTATCCACTGCGATATGTTTGGTGGCGTGTTGCTGGAACCTTTCGATCCGGCTCCGATATAGGCGTCTTTTTATAGATGGCGGACAGTATTATAATATGTGCATTCATGCACCGCATGCTTGAATTGCAGCCTTTGCCTTGGCACTTTTGTGGACAGACAGATTATCAAGGATCACGACATAAGTTGCATGCCAATTTCGTTTCAACATAAATGTTGAAAGCTTTGCGATCCATTGCGCCCGGGATAATCCAAGGCGCTGTAAGGCTGCCATTGCGCACGGCTGCAATAAAGAGCCTGCTCTCGGGCTCGACCTGACGGGTTTGCGTATCCCATCAGCCCAACGGAGCGCTGGCTTTGAGGCGTTTCCTGCGCCCTTCCCGACCGCCAAGCCGGGTCAGTTTGAGGTGCCCCGAACAATGTACCCCATTCGAACTCGTTTTCGCGAATTCTTCTTGCCAGTTACAATAAATACGAGATTCTAACCGGCACAGTATGAGGTTTTGATCCTGGTTATGTCTTTAACTTAACGCAGCGTTGTGACAGCAAAAATTGTTGAATGCCTCTTGGCGGATCAGCAACTTTTGCCACTCTAAATGTGCCGAGGCCTTTGATGTAAAGGTTCCGCCGGTCTTGCTCATCGCGTTTGCAGCGTCGTCAAATGTTTCAAACCAACCTGCGCCAACGGCTGCTATCATTCCGGCACCAAGAGATGAGGCTTCAAGTGACTTGCTAAGAGTGAGTGGCAAATCGGTGGCATCAACCAGCATTTGCCTCCAGAGTTCCGAGTTTGCTCCGCCGCCCACTGCAACAATTTCATTGGCTGGCAGACCTTGCGCCTTCATTTTGGCTATGGAGCGGGCAATATCACCGGTCAAAGCCTCCAACGCGCCCCGATATAAATGCAGTGCGCCATGGTCAGGTGAAATACCATAAAATGCGGCCTTGGCATTCATGTCCCAATACGGGTTCATGCAACCTGTCAAATAGGGGCAAACCAACAAGCCATCAGTGCCAATTGGCAAATCTTTCGCAGC
This sequence comes from Limoniibacter sp., assembly GCA_031374255.1. Classification (GTDB taxonomy): domain Bacteria; phylum Pseudomonadota; class Alphaproteobacteria; order Rhizobiales; family Rhizobiaceae; genus JALOTE01. The sequence goes on from JANMFT010000250.1 coordinate 13,158, forward strand.
CACTTGTAATGATTCGTGGGTTAAATGGTCAGCGTTTTTAGCAATGTAATTTCCGACAAACCAATCCATAAAAAAAGTGCCCGCTCGCACAACGCCCTCAAGGAAATACCCTTCTCCTGTTGGAGATGTCATAGTGCGCCACGCATCAGAAATGTTAGGGGCTTTTGAACCTGTTCCAAGCACAATTGCGGTGCCCAAATTAAGGTAAATGCGACCCCTCCCAAATGCATTGGCGCCAAGACCGGCGCATTGCCCGTCACCGCCGCCGGCGAAGACTTTTGTCGTCGCCCGCAGCCCGGTGGCCGCTGCGGCTGGTGGCAAAAGTGTTCCAAGAAATGTTCCGGGTGCAACCAATTCGGCAAATTGATCGTGGCGCAGTTTCAAGGCGTCGAGCACTGTTTTAGACCATGTCTTTGTGTTGATATCAAAAAACCCGGAAGGGTCTGCGCTGGCCCAACTCGTAGCGCGACGACCGGTTAATCTGGCTGCGAGGTAAGAATTAACATCGCTGATTTTTCGGCAGGCATTAAATTCATGCTGCCGGTTTTTTGAAAGCCAAAGCAGCTTGGAATGACTGGGGCAGATATCTTTGGGTTTACCTGTAATGGCGTGCAACTGATCTTTGCCCACCAATGCAACCAATTCATGCACTTCATTGATTGAACGGTTGTCGAGCCAAACGATTGCAGGATAAACCGGATTTAAATCATCATCAAAAAAACCAATGGTTTCGCGTTGGTTTGAGATTGCCAAGCCATCCACCAAAGAGGTGTCAATTTGGCTGCACAGTTTGCGCAAGGCCGTGCAAGCCGATGACCACCAGTCGCTGGCGTTTTGTTCATAATAACCTTTTTGCGGCATCGCCATAGGAATGTCAGCGCGCCCTTCTGCAACCAGTTCGCCCGTCTTAGTCCATGCAATTGCCTTGGTTGATTGGGTGGAGCTATCAAGACCAATCACCATCCGGTCTGTCATATTGCGACATCCTGTCTTTCCGCCCGCAAAAGGCGCCTCGCGGTTTGCTCGTCGGTTACCAAATGGGTTGCAAAACCTGCGCGGAGCGTAGCCAGTATTGCCGCGGTTTTTTCCTTTCCGCCGCAAATAGCAACGCGTTTGGGGGTTTGGAGAGTTGTTGGTAAATCAATAGCTATTGTGAGGTTTTTCATGGGGCCATCGATCTCTTGGCCGCTACTGTCGATAAAACGACCGTAAATAACACCAACAGCACCAAGTTGGAGATATTGTTGTTTGATCGCCTCATCTGAGAAATGATCCTCATTAAACGTCAATTGTGTTTCAGCATTCATTTGGCCAACGCCAAACACCATGAGATCAGCTTTAGAAAACAAATCAAATTGACGCCGCAACGAAGTTTCAGCGAGCAGACTGGCGGTCAGCTGTTCATTGGAACAGTAGGCAGGCGCAAACAAATTGGCACATTGCGCCGACATTTTGGAAGCAATAAGGGCCGCGCAGACCTCCGGAGACGTGCCTGTCCCGCCAATAGAGCATCCGGCAACTTGCACAATTTTAGTGTTGGGTTGATCTGACGGCGGCATAAACGCACCGAGCCGCTGAACTGTGCGACCGAATGCAACGCCGATAATATCGCCGTCGGTGCTCATATTGTGAAGGATTTGACCGCCAGCGCGCCCAAGCCGGTCGATCAATTGTCCGGCAGAATTTGGCGTTGGAATAATATGGACGTCGCTGAGGTAAAACTGCGATTTCAACTCGGCTGCCAATGAATGCTCTTTTAAAATATCAGCCCGGACATGAACCTGTATCAGGCCTTGACCCATAGCTTCACTTAAATAATTGGCCACAGTTTGCCTGCTCACATCCAGTTCTTCTGCGATTTCAATCTGGGTCCGGTTTTCAACATGGTAAAGCCAAGCCGACCACCTCAAAACATCGCCGGCAAAAGCAAAAGGCACACGTTTCACCATTCACACCACCCCCGACAGCAATGGCTTTGGTATGATATTTTGGCTTGCGGCCAAGCATATCAAACTGCGCATTTGCTTGACAATTGCAAACCTTAAATAGCATACGTTAATTCTGTAATGTCTTTGATGTCGAGAGATTGCTTTGATTTTAGATGGACAAAACACGCGTTGGACCTCCCTTATCGACGAGATTTGCGACGGTGCTTGGGTTAACCCTCTTAATGGCAAGCGGTTTCCTCCGGCACCTTACGGCCTCATTGTTATGGAAGAAACGCTGCGTGGTAAAGAAGCCGCTTTAGTTTCACAGGTTGGATTTTCACCACCGTTTGTTGTTGTCAGTGACGGCAACACGCATCAAGCCATGGGCGAGCGCGTCGCAATTGCGCTTTCATCTGTTGGCCCCGTGACCGAAATCATTCTTGATAGCCCCCATGCAGATATGGCGAGTGTGCGGGATTTGGCAAAAAAACTGGATGGGTTTTCATCAATCATAGCCGTTGGCTCTGGCACCGTAAATGATTTGACAAAGTTTGCCGCGTTCCAACACGGCAAGCCTTATTGCGTGTTTGCGACCGCCGGCTCGATGAATGGTTACACCTCTCAGACAGCGTCAATTACCTTGGACAGCGGGCTTAAAGTCTCAATACCGGCGCAAGTGCCCCTTGGTTTTTTTGTCGATTTGTCTGTTTGTGCCAGTGCGCCTCATTATTTGAATGCCGCAGGTTTTGGAGATTGCCTGTGCCGGTCGGTTGCACAAATTGACTGGTGGATGTCACATCGTCTGCTCGATACGGCTTATTTTCATGAACCTTATGTGATTGAAATTCCTGATGAAGTTGAACTTATGGAGCGCGCGGAAGGCATAGCAAACGGTGATATTGAAGCTGTTGGTTACCTGTTCCGCGTTTTAACCTTATGCGGACTTGGAACCAGCATGACAGGCGTTTCCAACCACGGTTCAATGGGAGAGCATCAAATTTCCCATTACATAGATTGCTTTGCGGGGGATATGCATCCAGGTACGCTGCATGGTCAGCAGGTCGGCGTTGCGACTTTAACCATGGCACGCATTCAATCGGCTTTTCTAAATTCCGAACAAGCGCCCGTTCTGGGCGCAACAAAAATTGATTTTGACGATATGGTATCGCGCATGGGCTATGATGTTGCCAGCCAATGTCGTGTTGAGCTTCAAAAGAAAGCTTTAGATTCAAAAGCTGCCGACCATCTGAACATAAAGCTTGAAGGGCTTTGGCCTGAATTAAGACAGCAATGCTTGGATATATCTGCTCCGGTTGATGGCCTGATCCGGAAATTGAAACAGGCTGGAGCACCGGCAAGTGCGGGCGAATTGGGTTTGCCGCTTGCCTTTTATCATGAAGCGGTTTGCCATGCTCATGAAATGCGCAACCGGTTCTCGTTTGCCGATATTGCCAGCCACACCGGCCAATTAAGCCAAATTGCAAGTGCTGAGGTTTAACGGCTGAACCATGATTATCGTGCCCCCACCTGATATTTATGAATTAAGGCAGTGCTCCGCCAGCATCGGCTCGAACCGGCTTTTAGTTCAAGCGGCGGGCGGCAACACGTCGATTAAGCAACATGGCGTTATGTGGATCAAAGCATCCGGCACGCAATTGGCCAACGCTCTGGATCAGGATATTTTTGTTGCCGTTGATCTTAACGCCATGGCAATTGATATTGAAACCCAGCCGCAGCTGGCAGACGAGCCACAACGCTATCTGTTGCAGAAGGACGATTTGCGTCCGTCTATCGAAACCAGTTTACATGCTGTCTTCAAACAACGTGTCGTTTTGCATGCGCACTGCGTCAATACGATTGCGTTTGCTGTTCAAGTTAGTGCAGAAGAATTATTGACACAACGGCTTCAAGGTTTTGATTGGGCTTTTGTGCCTTACGCCAAGCCAGGCGCACATCTTGCGCGCAGCGTTCAACGTGTTTTAACGCCAAAAACCAATATTGTTGTCATGGGAAATCACGGTGTTTTGGTGACAGCTGAAAGCGTTGCATCGGCACATGATTTGCTCATGCAGGTTCAAGCAGCGTTGGCGGCAGATTTGGCGCAGTTACGTAAAGCTGATATTGAAGCGCTCAAATCCAGAGCGGGAGATGACTATGATGTTTTGGGCGAAGATGACCCCATCCACCAAGTCGCATTCAGCAAAGCAAGCCTGAAGCATGCCACAGGCGGCAGCCTCTATCCAGACCATGTTACATTCTGCGGTATTGCCGCGCATGCAATCTATACCAATGAGACTGCTGAAACTTATTGCAATAAAATTGGCAAACAACCGGTATTGATTATCGTGCCTATGGCCGGTGTGCTTATCCGTAAAGACGCGAGTGCTGCCGGATTGGCACTTGCGCGCTGCCTTTCTGACGTTTTGTGCCGCGTGCCAGAACACGCAGCAATCAACTATTTGACCAAAGAACAAAATTTGGAACTGCTCAATTGGGACGCTGAAACCTACAGGCAAAAACTCAATGCCTGATGGTGAACCGCTTTATGTTGGGATTGATTTTGGCACAACTGGCGTGCGCGTTTCTATTATTGATGATACCGGCAACGAGCGGGCTTATGCCAAAGACGTCTATGCTGATTTTGGCTTAAATTATCGCAGCCCAACTGTCTGGTGGTCAGCTTTTGAAAATGCGTTTTGTGCTGCGCTGGGACAGGTTGATAGGGGCGATATTATTGCTTTGGCAATCGATGGCACCTCTGGAACTGTTCTTCCTGTCAGCAAAACCGGGAAGGCTCTCGCAGATGCATCGCTGTATAATGATGCTTGCACAGATCCTGAAATCACCGGGCTTATTGAGCGGCTTGCTCCGGTAAACAGCGCCGCGCGCGGTGCAACCAGCGCCTTGGCTCGCGCGCTGTTTTTTGCCAAGAATATGCACAATACAAAAGTTCTTCATCAAGCTGATTGGATCGGCTTCAGATTTTCCGGACGATTCGTGTCTGATGAGAACAACGCTTTGAAAATGGGCTATGACCCCGAGCACAAGTGTTGGCCTGATTGGATTGCCCAAACCGGATTGGATTTGGGCATTTTGCCTGAAGTTGTGCCCGCAGGTACTGTCATAAGCCGTATCACGCAATCTGCGGCTATACATTTTGCCCTTCCTGTCCATGTGCAAATCATTGCCGGAACCACGGATGGCTGCGCCGCATTCTTGGCCACGGGCGCATCTGAAATTGGCGATGGCGTGACCTCTTTGGGCACGACGCTCACGATAAAAATTTTGAGTAACCGGCCCATTTTCGCAGCAAATTACGGCGTCTACAGCCACCACATTTTAGGATTATGGCTCGCTGGCGGAGCATCGAACAGTGGCGGAAATGTCTTAGAAAAGTATTTTTGTGGCGAAGATCTTGCCATTTTGAGTGAACAAATAAAACCAACAGAGGCCACGGGCTTGAAGTATTACCCGCTGTCAAAACCGGGAGAACGGTTTCCCATTTCTGATGCCGGTCTGCAGCCGGTCATGCTTCCGGTTCCAGACAGCAGGGCGATATTCTTACAAGGTATTCTTGAAGGCATCAGTGCAATTGAGGCTTTGGCTTACCAAAGATTGGCTGAACTTGGCGCGCCGGTATTGAAGTCACTGCGCACAGTTGGGGCGGGCGCAGCCAACCACCAATGGGCAAAACTGCGAGAGGCTTTTTTGCCGACTGCATTTAAACCGGCACTCAGCACTGAGGCCTCATATGGCACGGCTTTATTAGCACGCGCGGGGTGCCGAAATGTTTGAGCAAACCACGCTGGCAGAACTTGCCGATCAGTTTGATGTGTTTTTAATTGACCAATTTGGCGTTCTGATTGACGGGGTGGAAGCCTATAACGGCGCTTCGTCCGCGCTCAAACGCTTAAACGCAAGGGCAAAGAGAAACCTGATTTTGTCAAACTCAGGAAAACGCTCATTGCCCAATGAAGCCCGGCTCACCAAACTTGGTTTTGACCGCGATGACTATGTGATGGTTTTGACATCAGGCGAGGTCGCGTACAACGCATTATCACAAAAATTGGGCGGAGGTTTTACCAAAGGTTCAAAGGTTTTCATCATCTCCCGCGATGGTGACCGCTCGTGTGTTGAAGGCTTGGATGTGGCAACCACGCCGGATATTTCAGATGCTTCATTGATTATTATTGCGGGAAGTGAAGCTGATCAATTTTCGCTCGCACACTATGAAAATCTTCTGCGAAGCGCAGCAGCTTCCAAAGTTCCTTGTTGGTGTACCAACCCGGATAATGTAATGTTGGCGCCGCAAGGTATCACATTTGGCGCAGGCCAAATTGCCAATCTGTACCAGCAGCTTGGTGGCACTGTGGAGTGGTTTGGCAAGCCGCATATATCTATTTACCAGATAGCGCTTGAGCGGTTGGGCAGCCCCGCATCCAATCCCGCAAAAGTGCTGTGCATTGGTGATAGCATTGAGCATGATATTGGGGGGGGCACCAATGCAGGCTTCAAAACAGCACTGGTGCGAACTGGCGTTCACAAGCATGCTTCATTGGAAGACCTTGCATCATTGTCTAATTCCTGTGGTGCAGCCCCCGATTTTGTTATTCCGGCGTTTTCGTTTTGAACGGCGGCAATTGAAAAACTGCGTAAATTATCGAGGTTTAAACCACCTTGTTGAAGGCATGACAAAAATTCAAACGGATAGGAAAACATCATGAATACATTGCCAGCCGAAGTTGGTTTAAAGGTCGATTTAAATTTTTCGATTGCTGGAAAAATAGCCGTTGTTACCGGTGCAGCCTCCGGCATTGGCGCAGCGATTGCTGATGCGTTTGCCGCCAAAGGCGCCCATGTTATTTTGTTGGATATCAATTTTGCCGCGGTGACAGAAAAAGCCAATACACTGCCGAATGCGATTGCAATTGCTTGCGATGTAACCAAGCCAGACAGCATTGATGCTGCCGTTGCAGGCGCTGTTAAAGCAAAAGGCAGGATTGATATTTTGGTAAACTCAGCCGGTATCGTTGATCTTGCACCCTGCACGGAATTAACCCTTGCCAGTTGGCAACGCACATTGGACATTAATCTCACCGGCAGTTTTTTGATGGCGCAGGCCGTTGGGCGGCACATGATTGCGCAGAAAAGCGGCAAGATTATCAATATGGCATCACAAGCAGGTTCCGTTGCAATTAACCAGCATGTTGCCTACTGCGCCTCAAAGTTTGCCATAATTGGTATGAGCAAAACCATGGCGCTGGAGTGGGGCCCGTTTGGCATTACCGTCAATACAATTTCACCAACAGTGGTGCTCACCGAGCTTGGCCGTAAAGCCTGGGCCGGGCCGGTGGGAGAGGCGTTTAAAAAAGAAATACCAACCGGCAGATTTGCAGAACCCGAAGAAGTAGCCGCCGCCGCAGTGTTTTTGGCCAGCCAAGCCACCAACATGATTAATGGCGCAGATCTGCTGATTGATGGTGGTTTCACCGTCAAGTGAGCGCTGAGAGGACAAGTGATATGCAAAGATTTCTCAACAACCCGGACGATCTGGTTGATGAAACCATCAAGGGCTTTGTCAAAGCCCATAGGGATATTTTGCATCTTAATGCAGAAAACCATCGTGTTGCCATTTCCAATGCAGCACCGGTCAAAGGCAAGGTCGGTATCGTAACGGGCGGTGGTTCTGGCCATGAACCCGCCTTCATCGGATATGTTGCAAACGGTATGGTTGATGCGGTAGCGATGGGTGAATTATTTTCCTCACCAACCGCAAAAAGTTTTCATGATGCCATTAAAGCAGCCGATGGCGGAGCTGGTGTTGCGGTGCTTTACGGCAATTATGCTGGCGATAATATGAACGTCAAAATGGCACGCAAAATGGCCGAAAATGCAGGCATTGAAATCGCCACCGTAGTTGCCAATGATGATGTGTGTTCAGCCTCGTTTGATGAGCGCGAAAAACGTCGCGGTGTTGCCGGAGAAATTTTCATGTGGAAAATAGGCGGCGCAAAAGCGGCGCTTGGCGGTTCGCTCAGCGAGGTTCAAGCAGCAGCGCAAAAAGCAATCGATAACTGCCGCTCCGTTGGTGTTGGCCTTGGGCCTTGCACTTTGCCAGCGGTTGGCCATCCGAATTTTAAAATTGAATCCGGCACGATGGAAATGGGCATCGGGCATCATGGAGAACCGGGTATTGAAGTAACAAAACTTAAATCTGCTAATGAAGTTGCTTCCGACATGGCCGCCGTTGTTTTGTCTGACCCCGGTCAGCAATCACACGCTGAATATGCGGTTCTGGTGTCCGGTCTAGGTGCAACGCCTATCAACGAATTGTATGTGCTTTACGATCAAATTGAAAAGGACATCGTGGCCAAGGGTTGCAGCGTTTATAAGGCTTATGTTGGAAACTACTTTACTTCACTTGAAATGGTGGGTGCGAGTTTGACAATCATGGCCGTTGATGACGAGCTGAAACACTTGCTCGCTTATGAAACAAATTGCGCATATTTTTAAGGAACAATTATGCCTTCGAGTTTTGAAAACGCGGGTTCCGGTAAAATTGTTTCTGCAATTGCTTCCGAAATCGTCGCCAATAAAGCCTATCTATCTGAAATCGACGGGAAAATTGGCGATGGCGACCATGGCATCAATATGGCAAAAGGCTTTGGCAAAGCTGCAGAACACATCACAGACCAGACATCGTTTCATGATGGTCTGTCAGGTCTTTCAAATATTCTCATGAACGAAATTGGCGGCTCTATGGGGCCGCTTTATGGTATGATGTTTATGGAGATGGCCACTTCAATCAAACAGGTCGCATCAATTGATGCAGCGCATTTTGAACTGATGCTTAAAGCTGGTCTCGAAGGTGTTGTTAGTATTGGCGGCGCAAAAGTGGGTGATAAAACGCTGTTGGATTGTCTGGTGCCAGCGGTAAACGCATTCAGTGACGCTATCAAAAATGGTGGGGATTTTTCAGCCAGCCTAACTCAAATGGTTTTAGCCGCCGAGGCTGGCCGCGATAACACAATCGAACTGTTGGCTAAAATCGGCCGTTCAAGCCGGCTCGGTGACCGCTCAAGAGGTGTGCTGGATGCCGGCGCAACATCGTGCTGCATCATTCTAACGATTATGGCCACTGAGATTAAGCTGCGTTTCAAGAACGAAGTTTAGGCTGAAGGCCCTATCCCGCAAAGGAGTGTAAATCTATGAAAGTAGCGGTGGCTGGCGATAGCGCAGGCAAAGACCTAGCCAAACAATTGGCTGAGTTTTTAGCCAGCAAATATGAAATTAGTGAAATCTCTAGCCTCAAAGATGGCAATGAAGAACTTTATGCCAACTTGGCTGCCCGTGTTGGTGCCGCTGTCATAGCCGGTGAATATGACCGCGCCATTTTGGTGTGTGGCACTGGTATTGGTGTTTGTATTTCAGCCAATAAAATTCGCGGTATTCGTGCTGCGCAATGCCACGATACCTACTCAGCAGAACGCGCCGCACTGTCCAATAATGCCCAAATCATCACTATGGGTGCGCGCGTAATTGGAGTTGAGCTGGCCAAGGCTATTGCAGCAACTTTCTTATTGCATGAGTTTGATCACGCCGGAAAGTCGGCAGCAAATGTGAATGCAATAAATGCGCTTGAAAGCTGGGAATAATTTGTTTTGATTTTTATTGGGCAACGGTATCTAAGCCATTGATAATAAAGAGGATATTTTAGCCGTTATTTGCCTGGTTTTCCTCGCGGGCGCGTTTTTGCAGGTTAGACCAAAGCAGAAAACTTCCTCTTGACTCCGTCTGAAATTAGCCGTCTTTTGCCAAAGAGCGGTGGCATTTGCTGCTGCAAACCTTTGGGAGGAGGTCGCCACATGTTAACCAAAATAACCAATCTTCTGCTCGCAACAGCCATGTTGAGCACGATGTCTGTAGGCGCTGGCTTTGCCGCAGATAAAATGTTCGAGGGCGTAACTGTAAATCTGATGACGCGCCCCGGCGACGTTATAGCGCGCCGTCTTAAAGAACGCGGTGACGAGTTTACCGCTGCAACCGGCGCGAAAATTGTTGTCAATGAAGTGCCGTTTGCCGAACTGTTTCAAAAAATTCAAACCGATTGGTCAACTGGCACAAACTCCGTTGATGTAGGCGTATTTGCATCAGGCTGGGCCGTTGAACTTGATGCTGCTGGCCTGCTCGAAGATCTGACACCGTATGTTGCGGCTGACACCGCAATCAACATGGAAGATGTCGCGCCGTATTTCCGCGAGATCAACCAGAAAATCGGCGGTAAAACCAAGTTGATCACCATCGATGGTGACTTTCAAATGGTTTACTATCGCAAAGACGTTTTGGAAGCCGCTGGCTTGCAGGCTCCACGCACTTGGGCTGAATATTTGTCCAATGCCAAATCCATTAACGGCAAAGACATGAATGGCGATGGCGTTGCCGATTACGGTTCGTGCATTTTCAAAAAACGTAATGCGCAATCGTATTTTGCGGTTTCAACCGTTGCTGCCGGCGCTGTTCAATCCAAAGGCACAGCCGAAGGCTTGTTCTTCGACCTTGAAACCATGAAGCCGAAGATCAACAATGAGGCATGGAAGGCTGCATTTGAGCTTTACAAAGCCACCGGCGAATTTGGTCCTGCTGAAGAGTTGAACCAGGATATTGGCGACACACGTGGTTTGGTGAAAGCAGGCCGTTGCGGCCAGGTTATCGATTGGGGCGATATTGGGCCGCTCTCCATTGAGGCCGACGCAACCGCCATCAAAGACAAAATGTACGCCGTTGCCAACCCCGGTTGGACAAGCGTTCTTGATAACGCCACTGGCAAAATGGTCGCTTGCGATGCAACGACGTGCCCTAACGCAATTGATGGCGTAAACTATTCGCCATTTGGTGCTTTTGGTGGTTGGGCCGGTGCGATTAACACCAAGTCTGACAAAAAAGTAAAAGACGCCGCCTACGCGTTTTTGTCTTATATGAACCAAGCCGCGCAATCGAATGTTGACGTGACAATCGGTTATACCGGCTACAACGCTTATCGGAACTCACAGCTCGACGACACTTCGCTTTGGGTGAAAGCAGGCTTCAGCGATGATGCCGCCAAAAACTATCTTGGTGCCATCAAGAACTCACTGAACAACCCGAACATGTCTTCGGATTTCCGTATTCCGGGCGCACAGCAATATTCAGGCGTCATTCTGGATACCGAATTGGCACGCTATTTGGCTGGTGAAATCACGGTTGATGAGGCCCTTGCCAATATCGAAACCGGCTGGGAAGAAATCACCGAAGATTTCGGCCGCGAAAAACAGCTGGAACTCTATCGTTTGTCTCTCGGCGCAACTAACAAGTAACGCGCTCAGGGTTGTTCGATAATGTCACTTGCTGACACACAAAACATCATGCGGCCGGGCAATTCCCCGGCCGCATTTTCAGCGAGAGAAACATGGGGCGAGTGGCTCGATAAACGATCCGGCACCGTCTTCATTGCGCCCGCCGTTATTTTGATTTTGATCTTTGCCATTTTCCCAACCATTGCTTCTTTAGTCATCGCGGTTTCGCGTGTAAAACTGACCAGTGACGGTTTTGCGTTTCGATTTGTCTGGTTCAAAAATTTCTCAAAACAGTTTTTTGGTAATGACCAAATCCATTTGCTTGGCCGGTTCAATGAGATGAGCCTGTTCGGCATGGCGGTTAGCCTCGCCGTAAGCGCATGGGCGGTTTGGTGGCTTTTCAGCAGCGTAAAAAACGGGACCAGCTTTGTAGGGTTGATCGGCAGAACGATAACTGCACTGGTGGTTGTTGGTATTGTCTTGATGGTCGCCGGGACAGCATTTTCCGGCAACCCATGGGGTACGCTTGGAACCACTTTGTTTTATGTCTTTGTTGGTTGCGGCGTGCAATTTGTCATCGGCCTTGGCTTGGCCTTGCTGTGCTCCCAGCAAATACGCGGCAAGAACTTTTTCCGTGTGGTGTTTTTCATTCCGCTGATGATTACGCCGCTCGGCGTTGGCTATGCATTTCGTATGATTGCCGATGTGACTAAGGGCCCGTTTGCACCAGTCTGGGGCTGGTTTGGCCTTGGTGATTTTGCATGGTCGGCTGACCCGTGGGCCGCGCGGATTTTTGTTATCGTCGGCGATAGCTGGCAGTGGATACCGTTCATTTTCATTGTCATGCTTGCTGCACTTGAGAACGTGCCGCGCGACCACGTTGAAGCTGCGCAGGTCGATGGCGCATCAGGTTGGCAAATTTTTCGTGAAATCACTTGGCCGCAGATTATTCCGGTGGCGGCAACGGTGTTGCTCATCCGTGCCATTGAGGCTTTCAAAATTGTGGATTTGCCAAACATTATGACCTCCGGGGGGCCGGGCATTGCGACGGAATCGATGACACTTCAGGCGGTTTTTGCGTGGCGGTCGAATGATTTTGGCCAGTCGGCGGCGGTAGCTTATTTGTTACTGTTCGTTACCGTCGTGATCTGTTCGTCGTTTTTCAATCTCGTGGTGCTCCGCCACTTGAAAAAGGCGTGAGCGATGGCTGAGATAAACTCCAGTTTTCAACACGCCAATCAACGCACCATGCTGGCGCGGTTTTTCGAACAGCCATCCGTTGGCAAAATGGCGCCGGCAACTGCCGTGCTGGTTTACACCATATTGGCGCTGTGGACCTTGTTTGTGATTTTCCCGCTTTATTGGGTTTTGATCACGTCGTTCAAATTGCCGCAAACCGTAAATGAAGGGCCGTTTTATATTCCTTTCGTAGATTTCACACCGTCACTGCATGCTTGGAACACACTTATTGTCACCAATTTTGCTGACACGGTGCGTTCTTTTTTCAATTCGATGGTGATTGCAATTGGCTCAACTTTGTTTTGCGTTGGCGTTGGTTCGATGGCTGCCTACGCGCTGGCGCGTATCCAATACAAACCAAAACTGGGTTCGATTTTGGTTTTCGTTTTGCTGCTGATTGGCGCGACGATTATCACTGTTGCCGCAGGTTTGGATTGGAAAATTGTGTTCTCGGCAGCGCTAGCGATTTTCTTTTTGCTTGTCCGCGCGCTTTCTAAACACTTCACCAAGCAACTTACAAATAACGATATACTGTTCTGGATTATTTCGCAGCGCATCCTGCCGCCAATCGTGGTGATCATCCCGATTTACATGATGTTCCAGTCAATTGGCCTCGTTGATACCCATGTCGGGCTGATTCTCGCTTATGCCTGCGCAAATTTGCCGATTGTCGTTTGGTTGATGCATGATTTTTTTGCAGCCATTCCCATTGAAATGGAAGAAAGCGCGCAGCTCGATGGCGCAACACGGCTCTATATTTTTTGGGATATTGTGCTGCCGCTTACGCGACCCGGCCTTGCTGCAACGACGCTGCTGACCATGATATTGTGCTGGAATGAGTATTTGCTGGCTGTGTTTTTATCGACATCCAACGCGCAAACCATGCCCATACTGGTTGCCGCAATGAATGCCGGTGACCGCGGTGTGTTGTGGTGGTCAATGTGCGTGGTGATCGTGGTGATGATTGTGCCGGTGATTGCAATGGCGGTGATTTTGCAACGCTTTATCGCCAAGGGCGTTTTGACCGGTGCTGTGAAAGGCTGATGTTTCAATATGAGTTCTAGTAATCGCGCATCAGTTACATTCGATAAAGTCGCCAAGTCGTTCGGCTCAGTCAGCGTTCTTGAGGAATTGACGCTGGCTGTTGAGCCGGGTGAGTTTCTTGTGCTGCTGGGTGCATCGGGTTCAGGCAAAACAACCGCCTTGCGCATTTTAGCCGGACTGGAAACACCGTCATCAGGCCACGTCAAAATTGGTGAAACTAATGTCACTGAGATGCTGCCTAAATATCGCAATGTGGCAATGGTGTTTCAATCTTACGCGCTATATCCGCATAAAACAGTCGGCGAGAATATTGGCTTTCCGCTTAAAGTGCGCGGCGTCGGTGAGGCTGAAATGAAAGCCGCTATTTTTGATGCGGCGCGGCAGGTTGAACTTGACCCGCTACTCGATCGTTATCCCCGTCAGTTATCTGGCGGGCAGCGCCAGCGTGTGGCTTTGGCCCGCGCAATTGTCCGTCGTCCCGCCGTTTTCTTGATGGATGAGCCGCTTTCGAACCTTGATGCAAAACTCAGAGGGCATATGCGTGCGGAACTAAAGCATATGCAGCACGAGCTTGGCATCACGACGATTTATGTGACGCACGACCAGATTGAAGCCATGACGCTGGCGCATCGCGTGGCCATTTTGGAAAAGGGTGTGTTGCAACAATTGGCAACGCCGCGCGAGATTTATAACAACCCCGCCAATTTGTTTGTTGCAGGATTTATTGGCGCGCCACCTATGAATTTTCTCAAAGGCACGCTGAAAGACGGTTTGTTTGAAATGAAAGGTGGCCGCCTAGGAACAAGTGTCAAAGGCAGTTTGGAACATGCAACGCTCGGCATCAGGCCCGAAGATGCACAAATTTCAACCAAAAAGGCAGCAGCATTTACCGGCCATATCTACACCAATGAATTGATTGGCGATCATACTTTGGTTACCGCTGATATTGACGGCCAAATGCTAACCGTGAAGGCACCGAAAGAGTTCGCCGGTGCTCCGGGCGATGCCATTGGCATAGATGCGCCAGCCAATGCTGCCTATTTGTTTGATGCCAGCACAGGCGCGCGGCTCCGCTAGGACCCAAATTCACCGCACCATTGCTGCAACGTTGCCGCCATCGACGGTCAAAACCGCACCGCTGGTTTTAGTGGCTTTTACAAGATGCAAAAACGCTTCGGCTACATCTTTGGCGGTGACTTCGCGCTTCAGCAAATTGCCCCGCATATATTCGTGTGGTGATATCCCGCGTGCTTTTGAACGCTCCACAATAAAGTCTTCGGTTAGCAAATTAGTACGAATTCTGTCGGCGTTGACGGCGTTGGATGTTATGCCCGATGCGCCGTGCTCCACCGCATATTGCCGCATGAGTGCCATTAGGGCTGACTTGGAAGTGCCGTAAGGCCCAAAATCGGGGCCAGGGTTGAGGACTTGTTTGGTCACATTAAACACCAAAGCGCCGCCGGTGCCCTGTTGTTCCATCACCTTGACGCAAGCTTTTGCAGCAAATTGGTGGCCCCAAAAGTTTAAGGCGAAAGCTTTTTCCATTACCTCTTGAGACACATCCACCATACGTCCTTGAAAGGCCGCACCAGCGTTGGAAATCAAAATATCAATGCCGCCAAATTTCTTGACGACTTGATTGACGGCTGCAGCAACGGCTGCTTCATCGGTGATGTCGCAAGTGATTGGCAAAGCGCTAATTGCTTTAGCTGCCGCAATTACAGCATCACCGTTAATGTCAAACATCGCGACGCTCGCGCCTTCGGCAGACAACGTTTTGGCGACTTCCAAACCCAAACCGCTGGCTGCACCGGTCACAATTGCGACTTGCCCGGTAAGGGGTTTATCGCCGGATTTGCCAAGTTTGGCCTGTTCGAGTGACCAATATTCAATATCAAATAGGTCTTCTTCAGGAAGGGAAACGAACGTGCCAATACCTTCTGCCTTGGTGATAACATTCACTGTGGCTTCGGCAATGTCTGCGCAAATTGCAGCGTCTTTGGCCGTGCGTCCAACACCGTAAAGGCCATATCCAGGCACGTAAAGGATGCGCGGAACAGCATCCAACATCGTCAACCCGCTGCCATGGCGCGTATTGTTGCGTTCAAAATAGGCGGCGTAAGCGGTCGCGTAATCAGCCAGCGCCGCTTTTACGTCGAGCTTAAATTGCTGCAAATCTGTGGCAACCGGCATCACCGCGCCAAAGCGTTTTATGCGGATTGAATGGTCTGGCGCTGCATTACCGCGCATCGCATAGTCGCTGACATTCTTGCCGTTTACGAAGTGTAGAATTTGTTCACTGGAGCGGTGCGCTAATATCCAGCGTTGCGGCCTGCCTTCAACAGTGCCATCAATTGCCAAGGCCCCACGCAAAGTTGGTACAATAGCGTCTATTGAGGGTTGGCTTTTCGGAAAATCAATACCCGTAAAAGGACGCGCATTACCTTTGGCAAGACGCTTTTCGGCTGTGTCGACCATCGCAATCATCTGTTCATAGGCGTCGCGCGGATCATCATTATAGGTGAAAATACCGTGGTTCATTAAAATCATGTGTTTTGAATTTGGCTCTTTAAGCAGCGCTGCGCGGCACACTTTCGACAAGACAAACCCGGGCATCACGTAGGGAATGATTGTCGTATCGGGGAAAAGATCACGAATGATATCAAAGCTGTTTGGCTGATTGGTCAGCGAAACAATAGCGTCGGCATGTGTATGGTCGACATGTTTATGCGGTACAATTGCGTGCAGCACTGCTTCAATTGAAGGGTTCGGCGCATAAGGGTCAATCAACATGCGCCGCTGTGATGCGACCAGTGTTTCGTCGCTGATCGTTTCCAAATCAGCCAAAGCTGCGAGCGGTGCCAATTGCACAGCGGGCAGGCCGGCGGGCTCAATTACGCCCATATCCCATCCGGAACCTTTGACACACAACACATCATACGTTGCACCAAGCGCATCGGTAATGTTGGTTTTAACAGAAGTATTGCCACCACCGTGTAAAACGAGGCGTGGGTCACTGCCCAACAACCGCGTCGAGTAGGTGCGTATTGCAATATCTTCGTTGAACCCTTTCGCGTCATAGAAGGCAACCATCGCTTGCGCATCTTGATTTGACCAGCGAGATTTCATTGTTGCGCTCCATTAGCATACTTTGATGGTTGATGTTGACATTGAATTAGATGACAATTTCAATGGGTAACTGGCATTTGTAAACCACATGTTTTTAAAAAACTCATCTTTCAAAATGAGAGCAGAAAATAATTGTTTAAAATCAATGTGATAAACAGTGACTTCATTATTGTCTATTTGGTTGCGCGAATGGTGTTGATTTATCAATTTTAACTGATAGCTTTTCTTAATGCATATTTTCTGTGTGTGGGAGCTATCAGAAATTAACGCCAAGCCACTCCATTTTGCTGTTTTCACCAAGTCCTCGCGCTGGGGGTTATGCTTGTGAGCAGAGTTGACGTGGCCATCCAAGAGAGGCCGGCATTTTTCCGGCTGCCGGCTTGGTTTTCATCTGAACATCCGTTTCCTTGGCTTTTTCCTGCTACCGCAATGCTGGTTGTTTTCGGCCTCTACCCTGTGCTGTATTCTCTTTGGCTATCGTTTTTTAAGCGCAATCCGGCAACGCGCATTGAGACGTTTAATCCGCTCTGGAACTGGACAAAGGTTTTCTACGATCAGCGCGTGCTTGATGCTGTACTGGTGACGTTCACTTACACCTTTATTGCGCTGATTATCCAATTGGTTTTGGGTCTTGCGATTGCTTTATTGCTCGATACAGACCGGCGCGGATTTGGCATTTTGAGGTCGCTGATGATCTTGCCACTTGTCGTTCCGCCAGCTGTCACCGGCATGATGTTTTTGCTGATGTATGATGGTTCATTTGGTGTCATCAGTAATGCACTATACAGCTTGGGATTGCTGTCGCCGGCAAATCCAATTTTAGCGGGTGGCAAAACGGCACTCTGGGGTGTGATCGTAGCCGACGTCTGGCAGTGGACGCCCTTCATGGTGTTGATCATGCTGGCGGGATTGCGTGCTTTGCCGAAAGACCCGTTTGAAGCCGCAGCGATTGATGGCGCGAGTGATATTCAAGCATTTTTCCGGCTGACATTGCCAATGCTGTCAAAAATCATTGCGCTTGCGGTATTGATCCGCGGCATCGATCTGTTCCGGATTTACGACTACATCAAGGTCATGACCGATAGCGGGCCGGGGACGGCCACCGAAACCCTCACCGCTTATGCCGGTACGATCTACTTTAAGGATGCCAACTTTTCTTACGCGTCAACCATTGCCTTGCTGACGCTTATTTTGGTGGTGATTACTGCAAACGTGTTCATCAAAATCTTTAAGGTGAAGTTCTGATGTTGGATTCACCCCTGAAAATTACCCTTCGCTATTTGGTGTCGATCTTCATCGTCGGCATTTTCGTGTTTCCGATTGCGTGGTGGGGCTTAACCTCAGTCAAGCCGATTTCAGCTATTTTCAATAAAGACCATGTTGTGGTTTTTGATTTTGAACCCACGTTAGAGAACTACCGCGTTACAATTTTAGGTCAGCAGAAAAAATCCGGTAGCCAGGACGGTATCGCCGATATGGGCACCAGCGGCGCTAATTCATATGACGGGCGCGGATCAATTGCGTCTTCCATCATTGTTGCTGTTGGTTCCACGATCACAACAATCGCAATTGCGCTGTTTGCCGCCTACGGCTTATCAAGAATGCAGTTTCGCGGCGCGCAAGGATTTCTGGCTTGGATTTTATCGCAACGGTTTTTGCCGCCGATTGCCATTATTGTGCCGTTGGTTTTCATTTTCCATGATCTCGGTTTGCGTGATACACACACGGGGCTGATCATCGCCCATACGCTGATCAACGTCCCGATTGCACTTTTGCTGCTGAAATCTTTCATGGATGATATTCCGAAAGAAATCGACCAAGCCGCCATGATTGATGGCGCGACGCGCTTCCAGGTGTTTTGGATGGTGATCCTGCCTATGGCCAAAGGCGGTGTTGCAGCGACCGCCGTTCTTTGTTTTGTGTTTTCATGGACAGAGTTTTTATTGTCGCTGTTTTTGACAAACTCAATCCGGACAATTCCGGTCAAAATCACAACCTATGTGACATCAACCGGCTCTGAGTGGGGCTACATCTCAGCCCTTGGGACCTCAGCAATCGTGCCTAGCTTTATCTTTATTATGTTGGTTCAACGCCACCTTGTCAGAGGTCTGACGATGGGGGCGATCAAAGATTGATGGGCAGATTTTCTGCACATTAAAGACGGCTCAAACAGTGGAGGAGAGACCATGAGCTTCAAACGTTTCGACAAACAGCAATTCATAATTGATTCTGCCAATGCCTTCTCACAACGCAAAATGTCTAAGCGGGATTTTTTGCAAAAATTAGGATTGGCCGGCGTTGGCTTATCTGCGTTTTCCACCGGGCTTTTGGGCGGAACCCGCCCGTTTCTCGGCAATATGGCCTATGCGGCTGAAAATAACACGCCGGAAGATGTGGCTAAATTCCTGCGTGAAGCTGGAAAGCCATTTGCCGGCACGACTGTACGCTACACATCTGAAGCTACCCCACCGACTGTGATTTTGGATCAGTTAAAGTCTGAGTTCACCGAACTAACCGGTATCAAAGTAGAAATCGAGATCGTGCCGCTTGAGCAAGTTTTGGCCAAAGCGACACAAGATGTTCAGGGCCAGCTGGGCACCTATGATGTTTATTATCTTGACCAGGCTTGGACGTCGACATTCTCGCAAGATACAATCGACCCCATTCAATATTACAAAGACAAGCCTGATCTCGCGATGCCGGGCTTTGA
The DNA here is from genome assembly GCA_031374255.1 of Limoniibacter sp. Taxonomy (GTDB): domain Bacteria; phylum Pseudomonadota; class Alphaproteobacteria; order Rhizobiales; family Rhizobiaceae; genus JALOTE01. The sequence goes on from JANMFT010000250.1 coordinate 32,540, forward strand.
TTTTGAGGATTTTGCAAAGCCATTGGTAGAAGGTATCAGCCTTTATCAAGACAAATGGGTTGGACTGCCGTTTGACATTCCAATCTTCACTTTGATGTATCGCAAAGACATCCTTGAAAAGCACGGTATTGCTGTTCCAAAAACCTATGATGAGTTCACCGCAGCGGTGAAAATGATCACAGAAATGGAAAAAGAAGCCGGGATTTATGGCACCGGTCTTCAAGCAAAATCGGGTCACTATTCGCTGGAATGCGATTGGTCGCAGGCTGTTTGGGGCCATGGTGGCTCTATTTTCAACAAAGACAAAAAGTTCAGCGGTAATGATGCGGAAGGCATAGCAGGCCTGAAATGGTATCAGGAAATGCTGAAAAACGCGCCTGCCAATTCGGTTGCTTCCACTTGGGACGGCCAGTTCCAAATGGGCGCGTCAGGTCAGATGGCGCTTTGCCAATCATGGGCTGAATTCTTCCCGGGCTGGAACGCGGATGATTCCAAGGTTAAGGGTCTGTTTGAAATGGCCCCGCCATTGGTTGGCCCTGCAACATTGCGCAGTCGTGATGCGGTCGGTTTTGGTGAGATCCCAAATTGGGGCCATCAGGGCGGCTCCAGTATAGGCCTGTCCAAATACTCCAAAAACATTGATGCTGCATGGTTGTTCCTGCAGTGGGCATGTTCAAAAGATATCATGACACGCTGCACCTTGGCCGGTGGATTTGCACCAATGCGGACCTCATCGTTTGCCGATCCACGGATCGTTGAGCGTAAAACCCGTGTTGGTGGCGGCACCACACGCCACTTGGATGTTGTGAAAAATACCATCGACAATTTCATGGCGTCCGAGCCGGATATGCCAATTTGGGCCGGTCTTTCGAGTAATGAAATTCCAACCGAACTCGGCAAATTGCTGACCGGTCAGGAATATAACGGCGATGCGCAGGCCTGTATGGATCAGATTGCCAAACTGGTTGATGCAAAAGTCATTGAAGCCGAACTCTAAGGTTTGGTTTGTAAATTATGCCATTCGGGCTTTGGCCCGGATGGCCCTTGAAGCTTCATAACCAGCCTAAAATTTAATGAGAAGAAAATCAGTATGGCTTCGGTAACTGTCGAAAAACTCGAAAAGAAATACGGAAGCTTGACGGTTCTACACGGCATCGATCTTAAGGTCGACGATGGCCAGTTTGTTGTCCTTCTTGGTCCATCGGGCTGCGGCAAGTCCACCTTGCTGAGAATGATTGCAGGATTGGAACTGATTTCCGGCGGTGAGGTTAAAATCGGTGAGCGCCGGGTTAACGGCATTCACCCCAAAGACCGCAATATTGCAATGGTGTTTCAAAACTACGCGCTTTACGCCCATATGAGCGTTCGTGAAAACATGGCGTTTTCAATGCGCCTCAAAAAGGCGTCGCAAGCCGACATGGATAAAGCAGTTAGCTGGGCCGCAGGTATTCTTAGCCTTGAACCTTATCTCGACCGGTACCCTAAAGAGCTTTCCGGCGGGCAGCGCCAACGTGTTGCCATGGGCCGCGCAATTGTGCGCAACCCTGATGTGTTTTTGTTTGACGAACCGCTTTCCAATCTTGATGCAAAACTGCGCGTGCAAATGCGCACCGAAATCAAACTTCTGCATCAACGTTTAAAAACCACCACTATTTACGTAACGCACGACCAGATCGAAGCCATGACCATGGCCGATTTGGTAGTGATAATGCGCGATGGTTTGATTGAGCAGATGGGCTCGCCTCTTGATATTTATGACAACCCCAGCAATCTTTTTGTAGCCCAGTTTATTGGTTCACCGGGCATGAATCTGATTGGGGGCGTTATTACTCAAAACGGCAAAGATGGAAAAGTATTTAAGGCAGGTGACTTGATCTTACCGGTTCCTGCTGAATGCGCTGCAGAAACGGGTCAAAAAATACTCTATGGTATTCGCCCTGAACATTTAAAGTGCACAATGACCGGCGAGGGAATACCGATGACTATTTCGGTTGTTGAACCCACCGGGCCAGAGATTCATTTGTTTGGAATTTTGGCAGAAGCTGAGATTTGCGCTATTTCACGTGAGCGATTGGGCTGGAAGCCAGGCGAACGCGTCGTTTTGGTGCCAGATATCAACCACATCCATCTTTTTGATGCCGAAACAAAAAATGCTATCAAGTAATCGAGAGTTTCTCTGGCCGCTTGTTGCGTTGGCCCGTTTTGAATTTTTGTCGAATATTGTGAACCGCGATGACATAATGTAGCCCCCACAGCTATGTGAAAAAGTAAAATGCCGTCGTGTTAAGTTCGGTTTTATCGCGACTATTGATCCATTGAAATGCGCGGAATAAGGTGCGGTTTTCAATCATTTAGGGCTGTAATAATGCGCTATAGAACACTTGGTAAATCGGGGCTTAAGGTCTCTGAAATAACGATGGGCACGTTCACGTTTGGTGGCACCGGCCCGTTTGCTTTGGTCGGCACACAAGGCGTTCCAGAAGCCAAGCGTCTGGTTGATTTGTGTCTTGATCACGGTGTCAACACGATTGACACTGCCAATATGTATTCGTCTGGCTTGTGCGAAGAGATTCTCGGCGAAGTTCTGGTTGGGCGGCGCGAAAATGTTCTTGTGACATCTAAGGCGCGCATGCGTATTGGCACCGGCCCCAATGATGAGGGCACCAGCCGGTTTCATTTGATCCGCGAATGTGAGCGTTCATTAAAGCGCTTGCGCACAGATTATTTGGATATTTATTATGTGCATCAGTGGGATGGCACTACGCCTGTAGAAGAAACCATGGCTGCGCTCGACACGCTGGTTCAGCAGGGCAAGGTGCGTTACACAGGATGTTCAAACTATGCCGGTTGGCATGTTATGAAATCGCTCGCAGCAGCAGATGCCAACCACCAGACACGGTTTGTCACCCAACAAATCCATTATACGTTGGAAGCCCGCGAAGCGGAATATGAGCTGCTCCCCATTGCGGTAGATCAAGGCCTTGGCGTTCTGGTGTGGAGTCCGCTTGCAGGCGGATTGCTTAGTGGCAAACATAAACGCGGTGCAAAAGCACCTGACGGTTCCCGTCAGGCTGCAGGCTGGAACGAGCCTCCGATCCGTGATGAAGACAAACTTTGGCGCATTGTGGAAACCCTTGGCCTAATTGCCGAAGAGCATTCCGCTTCATCGGCGCAAATTGCATTGGCTTGGCTGTTGACACGCCCGGCGGTTGCTTCACTGGTGATTGGCGGTCGCAATGAAGCCCAGTTCAAAGATAATTTTGCCGCCATTGATATTGTTTTGACAAGCCATGATTTACAGCGCCTGAATGATGCCAGCCGGTTGCCGCTATTTTACCCTTATTGGCATCAGCATAATTTTACCCGCGAACGGTTCAGCGCGGCCGATCAGGCGCTGCATGCCGATTACCCCGACCGGCATTATGGCGGTATTGACCCGTTAATTTAACGGTTCTTACCAGCAATCGCCTCAACAATCCCTGTCATGGCCATCATTCCGGGGTCAACCATGGTCATGCTTTTTTCGGCGAAAATCCTTGCACGGCCGATGGTAGCGGGTTTGGTTTTAAAAGCCTCCATGGCAGCACGGACACGTGACGCACACGCGGTTGCAATGGCATCAGTATCGCTCAAATCAGCGCTAGCCTGAACAATGGCGTCTAAACTGTCGAGCACGGTTTTGCCGCCCAGTTCAGCTTTGCCGCGCACCATCATGGCATCGCGCGCAGCGGCAACCAACATCGAGATTTCGGAGGGTTCAATCGATGTGCGGCCTTTGATTATTTTGGCGATTGCAATCAGGCCTGTTGCCATTAATGTGCCATAGGATGAACCCGATGATTTGGTGAAGGCTTGCGCACACGCCAAAAGCGCCAAGCCTAAATCATCCGGCAACGCCGGTGACAGTTCCAGAATAGCCCGCATGCCGCGCGTCATGGTAACGCCCAAATCACCATCGCCAAGTGCGCCATCTGCTGCGTTTAATGTTTCAAAATCCCGCTCCATGGCCGCTGCAATGCGTGTTGCGGCGGCGCGGAAATCTGAGACATCGATGCTCATTTCACGCTCCAAAACGCGCAATCGCATGGTGCTTTCAAAAAGCCTTCCAGTTGATCATCGAGCTTGATCAGTGTGAATGAAACGCCTGCCATTTCCATGGACGTCGCATAGCGCCCGACCAGCGGCATCACTATGGTTGCGCCAGTGCCCTCGAGGCGGGCTTTGACGATACGGTAGAGAATATAAAGCTCTTCCGGCGGTGTTGCGCCAAGCGAATTCACCAGCACTGAAACGCGATCCCCTTTCGCCAGCGGCATATCGGCCAAAAGTCTGTCGATCATTTCATTGGTGATGGCATCTGCGGGTTGAATTTTACCGCGCCAAACGCCGGGCTCACCGTGAATGCCCATGCCCATTTCCATTTCATCATCGCCGATTTGAAATGTGGGTTTGCCAGCCTGCGGCACTGTGCAAGATGAAAGCGCAGCGCCAATCGAGCGGCAATGATCGGCAGCTTTTTGTGCAACAGCTGTAACCGTTGCCAAATCATGGCCGGCCTCGGCGGCAGCACCGGCAATTTTGAAGGCATAGACCATGCCTGCAACACCGCGGCGCTTTTCGGCCTCTTCGGGCTTGGCAGACGCCACATCATCGGCCAGCATAACAGTTGTGCAAGTGATATCGTCAAATTCAACGAGATCACCCGCCATATCAAAATTCATGATATCGCCGCCGTAATTGCCATACAGGCGCAGCACCCCTGCCCCTTGGTCGGCCGCGCGGATGGCGTCGGCCATATGGTCAGCCGAGGGCGA
>JANMFT010000295.1:0-1741 GCA_031374255.1 Limoniibacter sp.
CAAATTCTGTATGCAAACATCGTGCACAACTTGGTCGTAGGCGCGCTGCAGAAAGCTCGAATAAATCGCGCAAAATGGCTTCATACCTTCGGTTGCCATTCCCGCTGCAAATGTCACGGCGTGTTGCTCGGCAATGCCCACATCAAACGTACGGGTGGGGTAAGCTTGGCCAAACAGATCAAGCCCGGTGCCGGTTGGCATGGCAGCGGTGATGGCGACGATTCTATCGTCGAGCGCAGCTTCCGCCATCAATGCGTCAGCAAACACACGGGTATAGGCCGGAGCATTGGAAGCGGCGCTCGCTTGCGTGCCGGTCACAACATCAAACTTGTTGACGCCATGGTAGCGATCGGGCGCAGCTTCAGCAGGTGCGTAGCCGTGGCCTTTACTGGTGACAACGTGGATTAGAACCGGGCCGTCATGTTCGTCGCGCACATTTTCAAGCGTTTCAACAAGCTTTTCAATATCGTGGCCATCCAGCGGGCCGATATGATGCCAGCCGAGTTCCTCAAACAACGTGCCGCCTGAAACATAGCCGCGCGCATGTTCAACCGCGCGGGTGATGGCATAATCCAAGCGTTTGCCGAGATAGCCGGACAGCTTTTTGCCCATCTCGCGCATGGAGGAATAGGTGCGCCCTGCTGTCAGACGCCCGAAATAACGGCTGAGTGCGCCAGCCGGCGGGGCAATTGACATCTCATTGTCATTTAAAATGACGATCATACGCGCATCCAGTGCGCCGCCATTATTGAGCGCTTCAAACGCCATACCGGCAGACATAGAGCCATCACCAATGACCGAAATCACACTGTTTTTCCGGCCCGACAGATCGCGTGCCACCGCCATGCCAAGGCCGGCGGAGATTGATGTTGATGAATGTGCCGCGCCAAACGGATCATATTCGCTTTCATCGCGCTTGGTAAACCCGGACAATCCACCCGGCTGTCGCAATGTGCGGATGCGGTCGCGGCGGCCTGTCAGAATTTTATGCGGGTAAGCTTGGTGACCGACATCCCAAATCAAACGGTCGTCTGGCGTGTTGAACACATAGTGAATTGCGACCGTGAGTTCGATAACGCCAAGCCCTGCCCCCAAATGGCCACCGGTGCGCGACACAGTATCAATGTGTTCATCGCGCAGTTCTTGGCAAAGCTGCGGCAACTGCAATTTATCAAGCTTGCGCAAATCGGCCGGGACATTGACCATGTCGAGCAGCGGCGTTGCAGGCATTGGGTGTGGCACTATCGAATTCATTTTAGGACACTTTATTGCGGGACAAATTACTGGGAATCCAGCGGCTCGGTGCCATCAGGTTTGCCATCGCGGGTGAGGCGGATTTTTTCAACACGGGTTTCAGCTGACTTCAAAAGTTTATCGCAGTGCGCTTTAAGCGCCTCGCCACGTTCATAATTTTCAATGGATTTATCAAGCGCCACATCGCCGCGCTCCAAACCATCGACTATTTTTTCAAGTTCAGCCAGTGCCGCCTCAAAACTCATCTGCGAAACATCATCGGCCATTACGGCTTATCCTTTCATCAGGCGCGCAACATGCGCAGCCACGGAGCCTGACAGGCCCTGCAAATCATATCCGCCTTCCAGCAGGCTCACCAAACGCGACTTACAATATTTGTCGGCGCGCTGCATCACTTGGCCCGTTGCCCAGTCAAAATCATCTTCGGTCAAATTGATACCCCCTAACGGGTCGCGGTAATGGGCATCAAAACCGGCTGAAATAAGGA
>JANMFT010000334.1:0-3424 GCA_031374255.1 Limoniibacter sp.
TTCAGTGACGGCCTTCAAACCGGACGTCATCGTCAACGCTACCGGCAAATCCGGCTTCAGCCGCGGCAAAGCGCAATATGCCAAAGCCAATATCGAAACAGTGGAGCATGCAATCGCTTTGGCGCGTGCCGCAAACAATTGCAGGCTTATCCATTTTTCATCGCCATCAGTGTCTTATCGCGCGCATGATTGTTTGAACATTTCCGAGGACAAGCCTTTCAGCCCGCCAGTCAGTGGTTATGCGTGGAGCCGCCAGCAAGCTGAACTCACATTAAATGCAGCCAACGATGTGCCTGTCACGATCATCCGGCTGCGTTCGGCTTACGGTTATGGCGCGCCGTCGCCGCTTGAGAGCCTCCGCCAAAGCATCATTAAACATAAGTTTGTACCCTTTGTGCGAGGCGGAAACGTCCAGATTGATTTGGTGCATGTCGACGATGTGGTTGAAGCGGTGAATGCAATTTTGCAGGTGAAACAACCCGCCGGTCAGTTGGTGCTGAACGTTGCAGGGCCGGAAGCGCTGACTTTCCGGCAGATGGTTGAAGGCATCGCCGCACATAAAGGCGTCAAGGCCAAATGGTTGCCGGTTCCCGGAATCGCATTGGCATTTGCCGGGCCGATTGCTGAAATCATGATGACGATGCTGCCCGAAAATCGCGAGCCGGATATCAGCGCTCATATGGCAGGTTCGCTGCTTTATTCGCAAACGCTGGATTTATCACGAATTAGCCAAATTACCGGTTGGTCGCCGCGTGTCACTTTCGCCGAAGCGATTTTCCAAAGGATACTTTAGCGTTCCGTTGGAGGGTTGAGCACCACAGCATTGAAAACAATCTTTGCAGCATTTCGCAAAGCTAGCAGTGTTACTTCGCTTTGCGCCAAGGTCGTAATGAGTGGTAGTCCCGGGCGCTCGGCTGTCCATCCTGCAACAAAGAGTTCGGCTGCAGCTGGCTCATATTTGAGTGCCATATTCCAAGTAACGCAATCCACCACACAAATATCAGCTGTGCCATTTGCAACCGCGATAATCGATGCGCGGTGACTGCCGGTCTGAATATGCTGTGACGGTAAAATGTGGCCTGCATTTTCCGCATCCCGCAGTAAAGCGTGGTAACCGGACATAGAGTCAATACTATTGAAGCCGAAGCGGGAATATCGAGACCAATCGGGTAGTGTTGCTTTATTGCTTTCAGGGACAGGAATATTGGTTTTTTGCCCTCGCATTAAAATTACCGAGCGGTAATGCCCCGGCATTTCGCACCCTTTAACTGCATAAGAAGGCGTTGCCACATAACGCACTCTGTTTTTGAGAACGGTTTCCAGCGGATAAGAGCAAGTTTGCGCTAACAGCAAATCGGGTGAAAGCCACATGGCTTCAAGATCAATACTTCGGGTCAAATCCAGAGGAGCCTGAATTCCGCTCTCCGCGATACAGTTTGCGAACCGTTGCCATAACATATCATTGGCCGCTTGTGTTTCAGGCCAATCATACATGGGCAGACTGGCAATCATCAGGCAGCCCTTTTGTTAGGCAGAAATGCGGTAATCAGCAGTGCGGGTCTTGTCGATGGCTATACCGGCAGGAAACTCTGGATGAATGACCGGTTCTTTGGTTTTGAATGCGAAGCGTTTGAAAATATCAAAGTAACCGCCAAACACATAGCCATTATTCATCGCTACCCATTCAGAGCGTTTGTCCTGCATGAGTGCAGGTAACTTATACCATGGCAAAGTTGGTGCTTTGTGGTGCACAAGGTGCAGATTATTATTGAGAAACAGCCACGCCAAAGGCGAGTTTTCAACAATCACAGTGCGGTGGTTGATATCGCCCGCGGCCTGATGCTCGCAATAAGTGCGCACTGAAATTATTGACATGCCCAAATAGCCGCTGGTGATAACATAAAGCCAAAACGGCAGGCCAAAAACCGATTGCATGATTGTTCCAAGCACAGCCAAACCAACCAAATGCAACGCCCATGCTGTGATTACTTTGCGGTCACCGGCAATTGCGAGCTTGATCTCGCTGGCAATAAAACCCCACACCATAAGCACAGGCCCGATCACAACGCGGCCAAGCATGGTATTGTTAACCGTCAGCACAATTCGAAGCGGCGCAGAAATTTCGTCCCATTTCCGTCCGTCCAAATAATAGCTTTCCGGGTCATCGTAAGGGTCGGTCAGGCGCTCATCATGGTGATGGCGCAAATGCAACGCTTTAAACCTGCGGAACGGATAGGCCGGGGCAAGCGGCAAAACGCCGATCAGCAGCTCGTTGATCCACGCTTTGTTGGTGGGGTGGCCGTGCAAGGCCTCATGTTGAAGTGATGAGTGAAGCGCCGCAGTAACAGCCATCACCAACAAGCAAATAACCGGGTAAGTCGGCCAGAGAAATATCCCCGCAGCTGACCACATGCCATAACACAAGACCATCATCCCGATGGTTGGCCACTCAATGCGCATTTAATTGCCCCACACACATAGTATTACAGTAGCTGACAGTTCGAGTGGTCACAATGTGAACATGTGTTATTAAAAATGTGTTTGCGCTGCAAAGCTTGCATTTGCTGTGAAAGCACAACAATAGTAGCGCATGAACAAGGATCAAATCTCAGAGATTTTGCGCGAGCGCTTGACGCTGCTCAGCCAGCGCTCAGGCCTCAATCTGTCGCAAATGGCAGTGAGCATCGGGCTAGACCGCTCAGCGCTATCGCAAATGCTGTCAGGTCAAACGTTGAGGCTGCCGCGCGCTGAAACGCTTATGCGTATTGCACAGCGATATTCCGTGTCACTTGATTGGCTGATGGGTCTTAGCGAAGACGAAGCCTTAACCGCCGCCTTAACTCCGGCATATGAAATTGAACAGGCCAGCGCCGATGGTGACGACCCGCTTTTGGCGCGTTGGCATTCCGAAGCAGCGGGCACCAAAATCCGTTATGTGCCATCAAATCTTCCCGACTTACTGCGAACCGAAGATGTCATCGCATTTGATTCCCGGCGGATGGGACATAGGCTTGAAACAGAAATCAGCGAAGCCCGCACCCGTGTTGCCTATAACCGCCAACCTGAAACCGATATGGAAGTGGTAATGCCGCTGCAAACATTGCAGCAATTTGCCAAAGGCGAAGGGATTTGGGCTGATCTCGACACTAAAATTCGCGCGCGCCAATTACAGCATATGGCGCGTTTGACGGACGAACTTTACCCCACGTTTCGCTTGTTTCTGTTTGATGGCAAACAGAATTTTTCTGCGCCGTTTACTGTGTTTGGCCCGCGCCGCGCCTCAATTTATTTGGGGGAGGCCTATTTGGTGCTCAATGCTAAAGACGCAGTGGCCAGCCTTGCCCGCCGCTTTGATGATTTGGTGCGCTACGCGGTGGTGCACCCGCATGAGATACCCAAATTCTGCAAAGGCTTGGCTGCTGAT
>JANMFT010000324.1:0-2060 GCA_031374255.1 Limoniibacter sp.
CAAGCTGCGCCAGCCGCCAGCCGCAACAATTTCCGGCGCAACCAAACTCATAATTCCAAACCCGAACCCGAAGAAGCAGCCCCAGATCGCCAGCACAAACGGCATGTCTTTGCGGGACGAATGCGCAGTCATGAGAGCTGGAGCGGCCACCACCACCAGCAGATGCGAAAAGCCCTCGGCCAATCGCGTTGCCAAGAATAGCGCTCCATTAGGCGCAACCGCTCCGATGGCCGCCATCACAGCCCCGCCAAACAGTGCAATATAGAGCGCACGTTTCAGCCCGATTGCCGCGACAACAGCGCCAGCGGCCACGCCAAAAATCAAACCGATCAACCCCAAAATCGAAACCGCAAAACCCGCGCCAACGAGGCCTAATCCAAACGCTGATTGCACATCGCCCATTACAGGCGCGACCTTGCCGAACTGCATCGCGGCCACCAGACCAGCGGTGAACAGCACACCGATCACCAGCCAATCGGTTTTGATGCGTGGTGACGCCTGATCAGACATATTGTGCTTCCGATTTGAAACTAGAAAAACGCTTGAATACCCGTCTGGGCGCGGCCCAAGATAAGCGCGTGCACATCATGTGTGCCCTCATAGGTGTTTACCGTTTCAAGGTTCTGCGCATGGCGCATCACATGGTAGCCGGATTGTATGCCGTTGCCGCCATGCATATCGCGGGCGTGGCGGGCAATATCGAGCGCCTTGCCGCAATTATTGCGTTTCATAATTGATATCATTTCCGGCGCCATAAGGTGCTTGTCCATCAGCCTTCCAACGCGGAGCGAGCCTTGAAGGCCAAGCGCAATATCGGTTTGCATATCGGCGAGTTTTTTCTGGAACAGTTGCGTGCCTGCCAGCGGCTTGCCGAATTGTTTGCGATCCAAACCGTATTGGCGCGCGCGGTGCCAGCAGTCTTCAGCCGCGCCCATAACGCCCCATGAAATGCCATAGCGGGCGCGGTTGAGGCAGCCGAACGGGCCTTTGAGACCTTCGACATTGGGCAGCAAGGCGTCATCTGAAACTTCAACGCCCTGCATCACAATTTCGCCGGTGATTGAGGCGCGCAGCGAAAGTTTGCCGCTAATCTTTGGTGCAGACAGCCCGGCCATACCCTTCTCTAAAATGAAACCGCGGATCTGGTTGTTATGGGCTTCAGATTTGGCCCAAACGATAAACACGTCAGCAATAGGCGCGTTGGAGATCCACATTTTTGCGCCGGTTAATTGATAACCGCCGTCGATTTTCACGGCCTTGGTGGTCATGCCGCCAGGGTCGGAACCGGCTTCCGGTTCGGTCAGGCCAAAGCAGCCGATAAATTCACCGGACGCCAGTTTGGGCAGATATTTCTTGCGTTGTGCTTCTGAACCGTAAGCATGGATCGGATACATGACGAGAGATGATTGCACGCTCATCATGGAGCGGTAACCGCTGTCGACGCGCTCAACTTCACGGGCAACCAGACCGTAAGCCACGTAGTTTGCACCCGATCCGCCATATTCTTCCGGAATGGTGACGCCGAGCAACCCTGCCTCGCCCATTTTGCGAAAGAGTGAAGGGTCAGTTTCTTCATTGAGATAAGCGTTTTCGACAATTGGGGCCAAAACATCTGCAGCAAACGCCTGCGCCGCGTCGCGGATCATGCGTTCATCTTCATCGAGTTGATCTTCCAGCAGGAACGGATCATCCCACTGAAAATGCGCGGTTTTAAGCGTCTCTGGCGAAATATGGCGGTTCATTTGTTTGGCTCATCAAAATTATTACCCAATATACGCCTTCAAAGCACGGCCAAGCAAGCCGGTTCTCAACCAGCCTTTTGCGGCGTTTTGGCTAAGGTATCTTGGTCGCTCACGTCATAAAGCCGTTTCAACTCGGCAATTTCAGCGTCGGTGAATTTCAGGCGGGTTGCCTCCACGAGTAAGTCAACCGGCCCGCGATTGGGGGCCGGTTCGCCGAGGGCTTTATCTGAAATGCGCTGTATCTGGTTTTGTGCCATAAGCTATAACTGGGCCAGTGCGGCATGACTTTCCATCCACATTTCTGTGATCAGTCAAAAT
>JANMFT010000356.1:0-18387 GCA_031374255.1 Limoniibacter sp.
TCAAATGCTGCCTCAGATTGATATTTTGTCGGTCAACTGCCCGTCAACACCATCAACCTTTCATTTGCTGTCCGCCCGCCGTATCGCACTGATGAAACCCACCAGTTTTGTGATCAATACCGCACGCGGCGACATTATTGATGAAGACGCCATGATTGCCGCTTTGGCCGACAACCGTCTGGCGGGCGCAGGCTTGGATGTATTCAGCCATGAACCAAAAATTGACCGCCGATTGATGAAGCTCGTCAACTCCGGAAAAGCTGTGATCCTACCGCATATGAGCTCCGCCACGCTCGATGCCCGCCACGAAATGGGCGACCGCGTGCTGATCAACATCCGCACATTTCTTGATAACCACCGCCCACCAGACCGGGTGCTGGATGTGTTGTTGTAAGGTGTGGTTTTGACTTTTCAAATATTACTGGATATATATAAAGCAATATATTCGGAGATAGCACATGTCCCCATCCCAGGCAAAAGCTGTAGCAAAATACCGTGATCGCCTGGCTAACAAGGGCATGGCCAGATTTGAGGTTTTAGGCCGTAAGTCTGATAGTAAGCTTATCCGCAACTTGGCTCGAACACTTGCAGAAGATGGCGATAACGCCGCCGCACTGCGCGACTTTGCTGAAAAGATCGTTGAGCGCGAAGAGCCGAAACGAGGTTCAATTCTGGCGGCTTTTCGGCAGGTACCATGGGTAGGTGCCGAACTAGACCTGACACGAAGCAGTGACGATTTCCGGACGTTTGATTTTTGACGCGGTATCTACTTGACACCAACGTTTTCAGCAATCTGATGTTGCCGGAGCCATCGCCATTTTTACTGGAATGGATGGCGGCGAATGCTGATTACTCGCTTTTTACGACAGCTATTTCAATTGCCGAGATAAAGCGCGGCATCCTCATTCTGCCTCTAGGCCGTAAACGTTCCGATTTGGAGACTTGGTTTTTTGGCTCGAGAGGCCCATTGGTTCCTTTTCAAGGCCGCATTCTACCTTTTGATGAAAAAGCGGCTTTTGTCTGGGCGGAGATGATGGCAACAGGCCGCGCGGCAGGGCGCACGAGAACGGCGATCGACACAATGATTGCCGCTATCGCAAAGGTAAATTCCTGTATCGTTGTCACCGATAACACCAAAGACTTTCCGGATGTTGAGGTGATCAATCCCATCCGGTTCAACCTGGTTTAACCGCCCCTTTTATAGCTCAACTCAGAAAACTTGGCATTCAATCCATCATACATCATCACGCGGCCGATCAGCGGCATGCCGCCACCAGTGATCAACTTGATCGCTTCCATCGCCATCAGCGAGCCGATCACGCCGGTCAACGCCCCGACAATGCCAATTTCCGCGCAAGAGGCCAGCAGGCCGTCCGGCGGATCATGAGGATAAAGATCACTGAAATGCGGGGCAGGGCGGCCTTTATCATCGAGCAAATGCGGAGCGATCACAGAAAGCGATCCGTCAAACCGGTTTACAGCGCCGGTCACCATCGGAATTTTTATGGCCTCTGCTGCGGCGGCTAAAGCCCGGCGGGCGGCAAAATTATCGCTGCCATCAATAGCCAGGGTTGCTCCTGAAATAAGCGCTGAAGCGTTCTGCGCGTTTAAACGCTCGCGCTTCATATGCACCAAAACATGCGGGTTGAGATCATGGCTAAACCGCGCGGCACTCTCCACCTTCCATACATCTTGATCTTGTGTCCGGTGAATAAACTGCCGTTGGAGGTTTGATAAGTCCACCACGTCATCGTCAATAATCGTCATTTGCCCGACACCGGCGGCGGCAAGCATCGCAATCACCGGCGCGCCGAGTCCGCCAGCGCCCAGCACAACGACATGCGCCGCTTTAAGTTTCTGTTGGCCTTGCCCGCCAATCTCCGGCAGCACCAAATGGCGACGGTAACGCTCAATCTCATCTTGCGAGAACACTTCAATCATGACGGCTGTCCTGCGGCGTCACCACACTATCAGCAATATTGAAAAACTGCGCACGGTTCTCCAATGCTTGAAACAAGTGCGTTTCAGTGCCCGTCATGATCGCTTGACCGCCAAGCCGGTCAAGAATTTCAAATAATTGCGCGCGGCGGCCAACGTCAAAATGTGCGCCGATTTCATCCAGCAATATCAAAGCCGTCAGACCGCTGGCTTCTGCAATCAATTGAGCATGGGCCAGCACCATTCCGGTCAGCAAAGCCTTTTGTTCGCCTGTCGAGGCTATTGCAGCGGGTACGCCTTTTGCAACATGCATGACTTCCAATTCGCTGCGGTGCGGGCCAACCAAAGTGCGCCCCGCTTGGCGGTCAGCGGATCGTGAACGCGCCAACGCCGAACGATATATTTGCGCTAAATCGTCGGCATTCGTCGCCAGAGCGTCGATCTCGCCCACCAATTTAAGCCCCGCCGAAGGAAATGCCTCGTGCTCAAAACCAGTTTCCGCAAGTGCATTCAGTGAAGCCACAAACTGGTGGCGTGCCAGTGTGATCGCCGCGCCATGGGTGCCCATTTCATGTTCCAGCGCGCCATACCATGCGGCATCATTCACGTCGTCGGCAAACAGCCGGTTGCGGCTGCGCATGGCTTTTTCAAAATCAATCGCATGGCGGCCATGGGCGGGCTCAATGGCCAGCACCATCCGGTCAAGCATTTTGCGCCTGTCGGCGGCAGGGCCGGTAAATACGCCATCCATCGCAGGCGTCAGCCATGTAATCCGGAGGAGATCATTAAGGGCGTCGGCAGTTTTTTCCTGCGTGCCATTGATGCGCACAATGCGCGCATTTGAAGCTTCGCCCACTGCCGTGCCAGTGCCGGTGCCAAGTTGGGTTTCATCATCATCAATGCTGATCTTCGCGCCAATCGCAAAACCGCCAATGCCATCTTTGCGCGCCATATCCTCATAAGCAGCACGCCTGAGTCCGCGACCGGGCGCGAGCAATGAAATAGCTTCAAGCAAATTGGTTTTACCCGCGCCATTATGGCCGGTCAGCACAATGTGGCGCGGCTCAAAGTGAACCGACAGGCTGTTGTAATTGCGGAAATCTGAAAGGGTGAGGGCCGTAAGCCGGACTGGCTTTAGTGTGCTGGCGGGTTGCACTCCATTTGACTCTGCCATTACACCCGCATAGGCATCAAAACGTAAAGCACGCTTTTATCTGAACCGTCTTCAATCAATGTCGGCGATGCCGCATCGGCCAGCATGAAATTGATCTCATCACCGGTTACTTGGCTCGCAATATCCAAAAGATATTTTGCGTTAAAACCAATTTCCATCGCATCAGACGAATAATCTGCTGCCAGTTCCTCGGTGGCATTGCCAGAACCCGGATTGTTGACATTGAGCACAATCTGGCCTTCACTGATTGCTAGCTTAACCGCCCGTCCACGCTCGGTTGAAATCGTCGATACGCGGTCAACCGCACGTTGAAATGTGTCGCGGTCAATCCGTAAACGGCGGTCGTTTCCGGTTGGGATAACGCGCTGATAATCCGGAAATGTCCCGTCAATTAGTTTGGAAGTCAGCACAACCGGCCCGTAAGTGAGGCGGATTTTAGTGTCTGAAATCTCGAGCGTGGCTGGCGCTTCACCCTCTTCGATCAACTTTTGAATTTCGCCGACGGTCTTGCGTGGAACGATAATGCCCGGCATTTGTTCAGAACCCGACGGCGCAACGATTTCAGCCCGCGCCAAACGATGGCCGTCGGTGGCGACAGCCCGCAAAATTAAATCACCGCCAACGGTCACGGTGTGCATGTAAATACCGTTCAAATAATATCGCGTTTCTTCATTTGAGATCGCAAACTGAGTTCGGTTGATCAGCGTTTTTAATTTGTCAGATGGCAAGCGAAATATGTGAGTAAACGTGCCCGAAGAAAGCTCAGGAAACTCTGACTTCGGCAAACACTGCAATTGAAAATTTGCCTTACCGGCAATCACATTGAGTATGCGGCCATCATCTGACAACGATAGCATCACTTCTGCACCATCATGCAATTTGCGTACAATATCGTGCAGCAAATGGGCAGGCACCGTGGTTTCACCCGATTGCTCCACCATGGCGGGCGCAGTTTCAGTGATCTCTAAATCAAGGTCGGTTGCCTTAAGCGTCAACTCTGAACCCGACGCCGACAGCAACACATTGGACAAAATCGCAATCGTGTTTTTGCGCTCGACCACGCGGTAAACGTGAGACAGGCTTTTGAGGAGATTTGACCGCTCAAGAGTGACGCGCATGATACTCTAAATCCGTGCTGTTCAACCAAAAATTAAGACTTTTACCATGGCTGGAATTTAGTGCGAAACGCAAGCACAAGCGGTATTGAGGGCGCTATGATTCACGGGAATCATCGACCGCCAGCGAAAACTTCAGCTTTGATCTTGGATCAAACGCTGCAACAATTCCAATTCCTGCTCTAGCTTATTGTCATCCTTGGCAAGTCCCTCGATTTTACGAACCGCGTGCAGCACAGTTGTATGGTCGCGGTTGCCAAAGCGGCGGCCGATTTCCGGCAGTGACCGCGGCGTCATCACCTTTGCCAGATACATTGCAACCTGCCGCGGCTTGACCACAGTGCGGGTGCGCCGCGCCGATACCAACTCAGTACGGGTGACAGAATAATGCCGCGCCACAACGCGTTGAATATCTTCAATGCGGATGCGTTTGGCTTCTGATGCGCGGAAAATCTGGCCGATCAAACTATCGACCCGCTCAACCGAAATATCAGCCTCAAACGTGCGGCGAAACAAAAGCTGGTTAAATGCGCCTTCCAATTCACGGCCTGAACCGGCAATGGTTTTGGCTATGTGTTTGAGCACATCTTCCGGCACATCCAAGCTGGAGTCTTCCACTTGAGCCAAAGCCAAACGCTGGCGCAGCATCAACAACCGCATTTCATAATCCGGTGACGTCATGCCAATCGACATGCCGCCGGAAAGGCGGGATTTTATGCGCGGCTCGAGTGAATCAAGTTCGCCCACCGGCCGGTCAGCCGCCACCACCACCTGTTTGGCACTGTCGAGCAGCATGTTGATCAGATGGCAAAACTCATGCTGGATTTGGTGGCCCTGCAGAAATTGCATATCGTCGATGATCAGCAAATCAATATCGCGTAGCTGTTCTTTAAAAACCAAAGCATGATTGTCTTTGATCGCCTTGGCAAAACGCCACATAAAATATTCAGCGGTCAAATACACCACGCGCGAACGCGGACGGCGGGCCAATGCACCATTGGCAACAGCCTGCAACAAATGCGTCTTGCCAAGCCCAACCGAGGCGTAAACATAAAGCGGATTAAAACGGATTGAGCCACTATCGCTTTCCGCAACTGATTTAGCTGCCGCCAGCGCCACGCGGTTAGACGCGCCTTCAACAAATGCTTCAAACGAATAACGCGCATCCAGCGGAGAGCCGATCACGTTTTTTGCAGGGGAACCTGCATTTTGCACGGGCATTGCCGCAAATGGATTGTCTGAACTCCGCGCCAGCTTGCCCGGCAATGTTTTTGCAGGTTCGCTCACAGATAAATCCAGCGCCTTATCCAATTCCTCAACTGGACGTGCGCGGACGGCTGTGCGCACCACAATTTCCAGTTTCATCAATTCGGGGTTTTCTTCCCGCCACAACTCGGTAATGGCTGCCAGATAATGGCTGTTTATCCAAGAGCGCAAAAAAGTTGTCGGTACTGAAAGGCGCACAACACTTTTTGAAGCTTCGTCCAACTTAATCCGGCCAAACCAGCTGGAATAAACCTCCGCTCCGACGCGGACTTTCAATTTGCGCGTGACACGCTGGAACAGGGCTAGCCCCGTGTCACTAATCTCTTCAATCATTATTTACATCCCCGAAATCCCCGCCGAGCAGCGAAGTGTCATTCTTGGCAGTGCGATGGCGCTGCAGGTCAATTTAATCATTTTCGTCTGGTTGCAATATTAGCAAACTCACCCCACCAGGTTTGCTGTCATCACATAACGGAAAACAATTTTAACTACAATAACATCAGTAGACGCAATGAAAAACGCGAAGAAATAGCTGTATATTAGCTATTACTCGTTTTTTTATTTATCTATTGTCTGCTTGCGTTTCAAATTTAGCGATTAAGGCGCACAGCGCAAGGGCGCAATTGCAAATTTAGTTTGCTCCGAAGCAAAAAAATGGCTTGACTCCGGGAGGCTGTTTTAAGGCGCTTTGAGCCCAAGCCAAAAAGCTTAATGTTTTGCCGGAGCATATAAATTTGGATATATAAAAAGTGGGGGAAATCAATTTCCCACTGTTGCAAAATTGCAGCGGGGTCAAATTTGACAGGATGAATAGCCTGTGGATAACATATTGTAACCCACTGAATATGAACACTAATCTCAGTTTACCATTGTTTTAATTCAATTATTTTACAGTTTAATGACAGGAACGTGGCGCATTTGC
The DNA here is from genome assembly GCA_031374255.1 of Limoniibacter sp. Taxonomy (GTDB): domain Bacteria; phylum Pseudomonadota; class Alphaproteobacteria; order Rhizobiales; family Rhizobiaceae; genus JALOTE01. Next base: position 6,416 of record JANMFT010000356.1, read on the forward strand.
GACACCGGTTTTCGCATCGCCCGGCAAATTTAAAAACCTTACGTAACGGGACGGCACGTAAGCTCAACAAACAAAAAGGCCCGGCGTATGGCCGGGCCTAAAGATAACAATAAAAACGATATCAAGCAGTCAGCGCACGCACGCGGGCAGCAAGGCGGGATACTTTGCGGGACATAGTATTCTTATGAAGAACACCTTTGCTGACAGCACGCATCATCTCGGGTTCAGCGGCTGTCAAGGCCACAGCAGCCTCCGCGGCTTTACCGGCCAGCAAGGCCTCTTCAACCTTACGGATGAACGTACGCACGCGTGAACGGCGATTGCGGTTCACTTCAGTGCGGGCTTCAATTTTGCGGACAGCTTTTTTTGCAGATGACGTATTGGCCATAGTAACTCTCTTAAGTAAGGGAGGCCGGAACAAAGAGAGGATTATGCACTACTGCATCAAACCCTACGGCCATCATTTGCGGTGTCCATAAGTGAAGCTGTCAGAAAGGTCAACGCTTAAGTCGGTTCACCGGTTGTTGAAATTAGCCGTGCGCTTTTCAACAAAAGCAGCCATGCCTTCCTTTTGGTCTTCAAACGCAAATGTCGAGTGAAACAAGCGTTTTTCAAACCTGAGGCCATCTTCCAAAGGCACTTCAAACGCTTGGTTCACCGCTTCTTTCACCATAAAGACAGCGGGTCTTGAAAGGCTCGCAATTTTTGTCGCCGCCGCCAATGTGACGTCCATAAGTTCTGCCTCCGGCACCACGCGCGCGACCAAACCAGCGCTTTCTGCTTCAACGGCGTCCATCATCCGGCCTGTCAGGCACAAATCCATGGCTTTGGCTTTACCGACCGCCCGCGTAAGGCGTTGCGTGCCGCCCATACCGGGAATGGTGCCAAGCGTGATTTCAGGCTGGCCGAATTTGGCGGTGTCAGCGGCATAAATAATGTCGCACATCATAGCGAGTTCGCAGCCGCCACCCAGCGCATAACCTGCAACAGCGGCAATGATAGGTTTGCGCACTTTTTTCATGCCGTCCCAGCCCGCCCATAAATCTTGAAGGTAGGCGTCCGCATAGGTGTAGGCTTGCATGTCTTTGATGTCGGCGCCGGCCGCGAATGCGCGGGTCGAGCCGGTAATGATGATTGCACCAATCGCATCATCAGCATCAAACGCTTGCGATGCGTCCACGACTTCACGCATCAGCGTAAAGCTGAGCGCGTTAAGCGCCTTGGGCCGGTCAAGGCGGATGAGGCCAACAACACCATGCGTTTCGATTTGGATGGTTTCATAGGCCATGATGCGCTCCTTATTTGTATTCACTTTTGACACGCGGCACAGAAAAATGTCGAGCGCCTGTTTTGCACAATGCGCTCAATTGTGTTGCCGCATCCAAGGTGACGGCAAGGTTTGCCCGTTTGTCCATACACATTAAAACTGTGCTGAAAATAGCCAAGTTCGCCATCTGCTTGTCGATGATCGCGCAAAGTTGAGCCGCCGGCCTCAATAGCGCGGCTCAACACGTCTCGAATAGCGTTAGCCAAATTATCAGCGGCATTTGATTTTTTGCCGTTCTTTTTGGCAAGTGATTTTGCCTGCATCAGCGGCGAGAGTTTTGCCGCCCATAACGCTTCGCAGGCGTAAATATTGCCGATCCCCGCAATGAGGCTTTGGTCGAGCAATGCGGCTTTCAAACTGGTGGACTTGTTTTTATAACGTTCGAACAATTGATCGCCGTCAAAGCTGTTCCCCAGCGGCTCAGGCCCGATATCACAAATGAGCTTATGGTTGAGAAGTTCGACGGTCGGCGTCATCAAAAGAAAGCCAAACCTGCGCGGGTCATTGTAAATAATCATTGTGTCGCTTTGGCCGCGCCGCTGCATCGTAAGCACAACATGGTCGTGTGTTTTGGATTCCGAACGCGCATAGTGAAACGCACCCGGTGTGAAATCGGCTTCGGACACAATTCTGAAAGATCCCGACATACCGAGATGCGCGATCAAGCTTTGACCGTTATCCAAGTGCCAGATCAAATATTTGGCCCGGCGATCCAGTGCGGTCACAGTGGAGCCTTCAATAGCCCGAACAAGATTTTCCGGAAACGGAAATCGCAAATTCGGTCTGTTGAGAACCGCTGACGAAATAATTGCGCCTTCAACAAACGGCTGCAACCCGCGCCGCACGGTTTCAACTTCGGGAAGTTCAGGCATCAGGGCCTCAACGCATTGAGAAATGAAATACCGTGCGGCCCGGCCTTAAGCCCAAGATGTTGTCCAATGGTTTCGCCAATATCTGAAAAACTTGAACGAAGCCCAAGGTTTGCCGACATCAACCCTTTCCCAGTGCCAAAAATCGGGATCTGCTCGCGCGTATGGTCTGTGCCGCGCCAGGTCGGGTCGCAGCCATGGTCGGCGGTCAGAATTAAAATATCGCCTTCACGCAACTTGGCCAGCGCTTCAGGCAAGCGTCTATCAAATGCCTCAAGCGCCGCAGCATAACCCGGCACATCACGCCTGTGGCCATATTCCATGTCGAAATCCACAAAATTGGCAAACACCAAATCACCGTCTTTGGCCTTGTCCATCAATGCCAGACTGGCATCAAACAGCGCCATATTACCGCTGGCTTTGGTGGACGTTGAAATGCCATGGCCGGCAAACACATCGCTGATTTTGCCGATGCCATGAACGTGATGGCCTGCTGCCACCAACCGATCAAGCAAGGTGGGGTTCGGCGGCGGAATGGCGTAATCATGGCGATTGGCAGTGCGTTTGAAACTATCTTTCGTTTCGCCCAAAAACGGTCGGGCAATAACGCGGCCAACGCGCATCGGCGCTATTAAGGCAAACACGATTTCACAGAGTTTATAGAGCTTTTCTAACCCGAAATGCGTCTCATGGGCCGCTATTTGAAACACAGAATCCGATGACGTATAAAATATCGGTTGTCCGATTTTGACATGCTTTTGCCCGAATTGCTTGATCACCTCAGTGCCTGAGGCATGGCAATTGCCGAGGCTGCCGGTCAGACCTGCCGCATCGTAAATCTTTTTGAGCAAATCTTCAGGAAACGTCGGGTTTTCATTTGGAAAAAATGTCCACTCAAACGGCACGGGCAGGCCCGCAATCTCCCAATGGCCGGACGGCGTATCTTTACCGAGTGAAATTTCAGCGGCCGCCCCGAAAAACCCCTCATTGGCTTGAGCGGGTAGGGAATTTCCATGCGCTAAAGCGTATGCATGGCGCAGGCCCAAGCGCTCCATATTTGGGATATTGAGTTCGCCCTTTCGCAGCCCCGCTTTGTCGGCTTTGCCTGCAATGCACGCCGCATCAATATGTCCGAATGTATCAGCGCCCAAATCACTAAAGGTTGCATCACCAAAGGCCGCAGCATCGGGCGCATTACCGATACCAAAACTATCCAAAACAAACAGAAATGCGCGCGCCATATTTACCTCGTTGCCAAATTCTATAGCCTGCCCACTTGATCAGGCCAAGCACAACACTTCATAAGATGCGAAATTTGGAGAATTGCTGTTGTGCATTTAAGCTTGAGTTATATTTACCGGATGGCATTTGTGTATGGTGCGGTTTTGGCTGCGGGCGCATTTGCTGCACATGCACAAGATAATTCAAGCGTTGCAGTTGCGCCGCAGGCCGCATTGCCAGCACAAATCGCAGCCCCTCAAAATACTGATTGGCGAAACGAAATTGGCACGTTTAAAATCGGTCTCGTTCGCGGCTGGTCTTCCGATATGTCAAGGCTGGCCCTGACACGCGTTGAAAACGTGTTCTCTAAAGCTTTAGGCATACCGGTTAAGGTCGTGGTGTTTGAGCGCTTTACCTCACTCATGGATGCGCAGGCCGATGGCCGGATTGATCTTGCCGCTTATTCTGCCCGCGCTTTTGCAACTCTGCGCCTGATGTGTGAATGTGTTGATGCTCTTGCCACACCCGCAACATCATCGGGTCAAACCGGACAGATTGCTATTTTGGCTGGAGACAGTGCACGCATTCCGTCGCTTGCTAAAATTGGTTCTTCGAAGCTTGGCCGGATTGCAGCATCATCAATTGCCAGTGATGATATGCTGCGTGGCGCAATGATAATCAATGGCAAGACCGTTAGCGGTAAAGAAAGGTTTTGGGTGGACTTTCCGGATTATGTCTCTGCCGCAAAAGCTTATCAAGCCGGGCAAATCGACGGGTTTGTCATCCATACCGCAACATCTTTTGATGGAGCAGCAGACGCCTTCTTACCCGAATTGAACTCAGCTTCGCAGGCCGGGACAGTTAAACGAAATATTGAATCCTTATGGCGCTCGTCCTTTTGGCTTTACGGCCCCATTGCCGCGCGCACTAATTTGGCTGGCGACGCAAAAATGATCGTTCTTCGCACACTCGAGCAGATGGATGTCGCAGAGCCTTTGGCCCATGCCACTTTGTCTGAAGGTTTGGGAGGCGCTTTCCAGAAAACAGATATTGCGGGTTTTCCCAACGTCGCTGCGTCAATCAGGCTTTTGGTCAGCCAAAACGCAAACTGGCGCTGAACAAATTCAGCGCCAGAATCATTCAATTCACTACTTTCTCAGCAGTCCGCGCAAACAACAACTGGGCTCATGCGCGGTCGCAAATAATACCGCTCCCCCATGGCTATGCCCGTCTTACCATTTGTAACAGAATTGATTTGGTAAGTCGTGAAGGGGAAGTAGTCGATATTTAAGCCGCCTTTCACTATGAACGTATTTGGGATCATCAATTCGCCGGGTATAATGATAATATCGCCGACGGTCAGAAACGAGGAACCGGAGCCGCTCTTTACCCCATTGGCAGTTATCTGAGTAACCCTTTGAGACCATGTGACCCGCGCTTTTGGCGGTGTCTCGCCGCTCACTTGGATGCCCACCAGCTCAACGATGGCATCCGAGCGTTTGTACGGTTGCAATGTGGCTGCGGCAATATTGGCGATAGCTACGATTTCAGATTTTGTAATCACGGTCTGTTGCGTCACCAAATCGGCAACCAAGCTGGAAGCACGACCAACTTTTTTATTCACATCAATGCCTTGCGATAATTCCATTGTGCCAAAGTAGAGTGACAACATGATCGGCACTATGAATGCAAATTCGACCGCCGCAACGCCATCTTTCGCTCGGCCAAATGCACGCAATCTGTTTCCAAGCGCAGTTATAAGGCCCGGCTTGGCGCTTGCGCGCGCACGTTCTAATTTTACCTGCATCATTTTATTCCTCACAAGGCAAACGGCTCATTACGCCAAGTCGCAGTTGCTAGAAGCAATGTTTTTCCGTCCGCATTGCCGTATGCACGCATGAAGTCGGTCAGCACAGGAAAAGGATAAAAAACACGCAAATGGTTAATTGTGCCAGGTCCGCCTGGATTGATCGTAAAACCGCTGGCGTCGATTGCCCCGCCGCCGCTCCGAGGAACGGAAGTTGGAACATCCGCAAAATTTGTATAATTATTGAGATCGACCTCTAAACCAGCGCAGTTCGGAGGCGCCATCAGGGCAATACTGTCGCAAACCAGCTGTTTCAACTTCGAGTTGTTTAGATCAGCAACCTTCAATCGGCCTGTTCGCACCTCTCTTGAAATCCGGTCCGTTGCATTTGAAATCAGCTGCTGTGTCGCAAATGATAGCGATGTTTCGAGAATGGCAAACATCAATGCGAAAAATGGCATTGCCAGTATTGCAAACTCAATTGCGGTGCTGCCCTTACGCTCGCGTCCAAAGCGCCGGATAATGCCAAGCGAACGGTTAGCAACGATTTTTTCAGATTTAGCTGCATTTGTCGGTGCGGTTGGTTGAGACATTTTAAGCAACTCGGAATTTTTATCTCAGGCAGCATAAAATGAAATAGGTTTCAAATGCGTTTGCAAAACCGTAAAAATGCAAAATGACCGTACATCTCTGCACGGTCATTCCAGTAACTTTAATTCAAGGCCGGTGGAGTAGCTACGACAAATTACTCATTGGCGCCGAGTTCTGCTTCTGATGTTTGTTCTGCGCCACTTTTATATGATCCCTCGCAAAATGGCGTGCATGAAAGTGTTTGCACTTTTGCCCGGCGAAATATGCGCGTTGTTTTCTCATCATTACGGCTGACAAAAACTGATTGATCAACAACGGGTGCGCCATCCGGATCAAGAATGACCAAATTGGTTACACCAAAGCCTTTGCCGGTCAGAACAATTGTTCTTGCATCCTGCACTGTTGCATCCACGATATCTGGATTGCCAACAACAATTGTAGCCGCGTCTTTTGTCAACTTGACGATCTTGGCTTGGTTCATCACCACTTCGATGCCGTTGTCAGCAGATAAGGCTGAGCTAAGGCCAACTGTAAGGGTGATGGCTGCCGCTGTGGCAAGCCGGAAAAACATGATCGAACGCATCGAAACGCACCTCCTGGTCCAGATGATATTAAAAGCATGAAGGCTTAAGGTGAATATCGGGTTAAAGTTCGAAACTGAAAAAATGCTTTCGTAGGCCCTGCCTTGAGCGCCCCGCCTCGGTATAAACTCCAATCGTCACGCCTATTATAATGACACAGCGAACATCAAGCTCAACAGCACTGCCTGACAGCTCAATTTCAATCATTTGAAAACCATATTTGGGGCAAAGATTGAGATACGATTTCTTCATCATATTCTTTAAGGCGTCTGAAACTCGAGGGGAGTAGTTTTCAAATACCGACCGGCAATAAAGACTGGCGGTTAGCTGAAGACACAGACACTCAGGAGAGTCACATGAAAAACCTTGTAGCAAAATTTGCCAAAGACGAATCAGGCGCAACTGCAATTGAATACGGCTTGATCGCCGCCCTTATCGCTGTCGCCATGATCGTTGGTGCTCGCGCTGTTGGTACTGCTGTAAACGCCAAATTCACTGCCGTTGCTACCGAAATCGACGGCGCATAATATTAGTTACATATTAAGTCCAAAGGCCACCTTAAAGGGTGGCCTTTTTTTTGTTTTATAGTCATATAAATATTATCACTACATAAAAATCATTAACTAATTTTATAATCAGTATATATTTTAATATTAAATTATTTATGGAGAATAACAGGCGAAAAATATTTTGGCACAGCCGTCAATAGCAATTCTTCCAACGTTACAAACAGAATTTACGGCGCTTGATATCAGACATAATCTAAAGAACGGGTCATTCGAAAGAATGACCCTCTTTTAATTGCGCTCACGATGGGTCATCCGCTGATGGTAATGTGCTCACGAACTGCATTAACCAAAAAATGACCATCAGCCGAAGAACCCTCAATGTCTCTACTTTATTTGCAAAGTGCTGGCAGCACGTTCCTTTTAAAGTTCGTTTTTTCACGGTTGGTTAAAGTGATTTTGGTAAGCACTTCCGCAAGACCGGAGAGTATATGATGCTTGAAGCAATTATTTTAGTGGTTTTCCCGTTTGCGATGGCTTTTGCGGCATTGTCAGATCTTTTAACAATGACGATTGCAAACAGGGTCTCGCTACTTTTAATCGCAACCTTTGCTCTGGTTGCCCCAATGATAGGCATGGATCTTGCCACATATGGCATGCATTTTGCGGCTGGTGGTATGATGCTTGCTATAACTTTTACACTTTTTGCAATGGGCGGACTTGGAGGCGGGGATGCCAAGTTGCTGACCGCAATTGCAATTTGGTGCGGGCTATCCGACGTGTTGGTCGAGTATATGCTGTGGGCTACAGTTTTAGGGGGAATGTTGACGATTCAACTTGTGATGTGGCGCGGATCGTTCATCGCTGAAATCGCTGGACTTCACTTTGAATTTCTAGAGCGTCTCGGCCGCCATGAGGTGGGCATACCTTATGGAATAGCGCTCGGCGCAGCGGGTCTCATAACCGCGCCTAGCATGCCGCTGGTTAAATGGGCAGTCACGAGCATAGCGCTCTAAAGCAAGCGCCGGCCAGAAGACTTTGAAAGGCATCCGGAAGCGGGTGCTTTTTTGTTTCTTGGCAATTGCAGTGTGGCTGCAGTGAAGCAGACAAGAGGCAGTGAAAAGCTCTAGGCAGCAAAAATCACACTAAAATGCGTGTTAATGATAAATTAGGCACAAAACGTAGTGCCTCATTAACTATAATTACACCAAGTGACGCCATTGTCTCATCCATAGACAGTTTTGTTGTCCCGAGGTTGAGTTCATGAAGACCGCTCAAATTGCCGTTTTAGGCCTGGCCATTGTTGCAGCAGGTGGTGCCGGTGTCATTGCAATGAATCTGACTGCTCCACAGCAGGTTCAATCAAATGCGCCCGCTGCCCCACAAGTGTCACTGGAACAGGTTTTGGTTGCCAGCACTGATATTGCAATGGGCGGTGAGATTACATCGCAGGTCGCGTGGATCGATTGGCCATCCAATGCCATACAAGACGGGTTCATCAAAAAATCTGCAGAACCAACCGCACTCGAAGATATTATGGGCTCGGTTGTGCGCTCGCCGATTTTGACTGGCGAACCGATCCGCCGCGCCAAACTGGTTGGCGCAGGTCAAAGCTTCATGTCGTCCATTTTGCCCGCAGGCAAACGCGCCATTGCAACGCAAATCGCTGCTGATACATCCGCTGGCGGCTTTATTCTGCCAAACGACTTTGTTGATGTCATTATGACGAAACGCATCGCGGCCACCCAAGATACGCCAGAGTCGTTCACGACCGAAACGGTGTTGAAAAACATTCGGGTTTTGGCGATCGACCAAACCATTCAAGAAGATGAGGAAGGCCGCCGCGTTAAAGTTGGCGAGACCGCAACGCTCGAACTCACATCTGAGCAGGCTGAATTGTTGACCGTTGTTCAACAGATGTCTGACCGCTTGACACTCGTTTTGCGTTCAATCGCAGATGCCAACGAAGTCATTGATCAAACCAAAACTTCCAGTCTGGGCGGCGGCCAAAAAGGCACTGTGCGCATGATTAAGCAAGGCGTGGTTTCTGAAACGCGCGGGGCGGTAAAATGATCGACCAATTCCAAAAGAAATCAGTCCGTAACACGACCCAAAATCACAATTTTTCCCAGATGGATCCCATCATGAAGGCGCAAGCATCTATGTCCCGCTTCAAAATGTTTGCACTTGCACTTAGTGCAGCTTCAATTCTCGGTGCAACGGTTCCGCTGCAAATAACCAGCCCAGCTTTTGCGTCTGAAACGATAATGAAGTTAAAATCGAGCAAAAGCGCACAACGTGTTACACTAGGTTTGAACAAGTCAATTGTGATTGATTTGCCGCAAGACGCCTACGATATTCTTGTTGCTAACCCCGTTGTAGCTGATGCGGTAACGCGGACCTCACGCCGTATCTATTTATTCGGCAAACAGGTTGGCGAAACCAATATTTTTGTGTTTGGTGCTGACGGCCAGCAAATCCTAAACCTTGACCTCGCCATTGAGCGCGATGTTGCAGGCCTGGAAGGTTATCTCCAAAAATACATCAAAGGCTCTGAAATCAAAGCCGAGCTGATCAATGACAACGTCGTTCTGACAGGTATGGTGCAGACGCCGCTTGATTCTTCGCGCGCCGCACAGTTGGCAGAAATATTTGTCACTGGTGGCGAAGCAACCACGGGTAATTTTTCCACCACAGCAGGCGGCGGCGCATCCGGTGGTGATGTAGATATCAACAACCCTGACTCGCAACGCAGAACATCAAAAATCGTCAACTTGCTTTCGATTATTGGCGAAGATCAAGTCACTTTGAAAGTGACAATTGCTGAGGTGCAGCGCTCAGTAATGAAACAACTTGGGGTCAATATAATTGCCAATTCTAACAGCGGCACGTCTTTTTCCGGGGTTAGTGACATTGTGGCAGGGTTAGGAAAACCATTATCGACCGCTTCCAGCCTCGTTAGCGGTAGTATTGGCTCGGCCACTATCGATTCATACGTCAACGCAATGGAGTTGTCCGGAGTTTTGCGTACCTTGGCAGAGCCATCGTTAAGCGCAATATCTGGTGAGCAGGCAACTTTCCAAGTTGGTGGTGAGTTCCCATTAGTTACCGGACAAGAAGTAGATGACAGTGGGAAAATAACCTACACAATTGAGCGTGTGGAATATGGTATTGGCCTTGAATTTCTTCCTGTTGTCTTATCAGCGGGTCGTATTAGTCTGAAAATTCGAACCAGTGTCTCTGAGCCTACGTCACAGAATTCTGTGACTTTAAGTGCGGGCGTGAAAACTCCCGGATTAAACATCCTTGGCCTGCGTAAGCGGCTCGCTGACACCACAGTTGAACTGCCGTCAGGCGGTACCATGATGATCGCCGGTCTTGTTCAAGATGATATCCGGCAAGCGGCATCAGGCGTACCTGGCCTTTCGAAAATACCTGTTCTTGGCGCTTTGTTCCGATCGCGTGACTTCCAACGCAACGAAACCGAACTCGTCATCCTGGTTACACCCTACATCACGCGGCCAACCGCACGAAACGACATGGCGCGCCCAGATGATAATTTCACTGCATCCAGTGATGGAGCAGGCATGTTCCTCAACAAAGTCAACCGTGTTTACGGCTCGGCTCAAACCAAATTGCCCAAAGGCCGTTACCACGGCGTTGTCGGCTTCATTTACAAGTAACGGTGGGTAAAATGCGTCAATCAAAAACTCTAACCCATCGGCTACCTGTTTTGGCAGCCTTGGTACTTGCTACCACTACATTGTCGGGCTGTGCCATGTTTGGCCAGCGTGACCATATCGAAGTCGGTGCTATACCGGATGATTATCGGACGAGGCACCCCATCGTGATTGCTGAAACGCAAAAACAGCTCATGGTTCCGGTTGGCAATGCGTCCCGCGAATTATCATTTGCCGAAAAAGAAGTCGTTTTGGGCTTTCTTGCCAATTATAAATCGCAGGGCAGCGGCGCAATTTATGTATCAACGCCGGCAGGCGCCCAAAACTCCGGCGCGTCTGGCAACATTGCCAATCAGGTTGCTCAAACCGCATCAGAAAACGGCTATGCTGGCCGCGTGATGATGTCACAATATAACGCGCCATCTGATCAGCCGACACCGCCGGTTATCGTTAGTTATGGCGCGATGACGGCATCGGCCGGGCCATGCGGAAAATGGCCGGAAGACATTTTGCCAGATTCTGAAAACAAAAATTATCAGAATTTTGGCTGCGCCTACCAAAACAATCTGGCTGCCATGGTTGCCAACCCGATGGATCTTCTGGGGCCGCGTCAAACTGGACCGATTGATGCCGCCGATCGTGACAAAGTTATTGGCGACTACCGAACACGAACAACGCCTTGGTCACCAAACATTAATTATTGAGTCCGGTTTGTTAGGAGATACCCCATGAACAGGGAAAATACTGCGCTTGAGAGCGAACAATACATGGATGATGAGCACGATTCCATTGCTGAGTCTGCGCTTCAATCCATGCGCCCGGTTCCGCGCATTTCCATACAAGCGTTTTGCGAGACCGAGGGTGTGTTTAAACCTATTGAGCGCGCCAAAGCTGACCGCCGCATGTCCAGGGCCCAAGTCAAGGTGAATATGGGGGGGTTGGTTGGAGCTATCGAACAGTATTCAGCCTCACCAACGCCCAATTTGGTAATCGTTGAATCACGGTTGCCGCCAAACGAATTGTTTGCCGCTTTAGCTGGCTTGGCATCTGTTTGTGATCCGAGTTCAAAAGTTGTTATTATCGGTCATCACAATGATGTCACGCTTTATCGCGAACTGGTTCGATCCGGCATTTCTGAATATTTGGTGGCACCTGTATCCATAGCTGATGTTATTGGCGTGGTTTCCCAGATATTTGTTGACCCTTCATCTGAACCGCTTGGCCGGGTAATTGCATTTATTGGTGCAAAAGGCGGTGTTGGTGCTTCAACTATTGCCCATAATGTAGCTTGGGCGACTTCAACCCTGTTTAAAACCGAGACCATGCTTCTGGACGCGGATTTGGCTTTTGGCACCGCTAATATGAATTTTGATCAAGACCCCGCCCAAGG
>JANMFT010000386.1:0-2053 GCA_031374255.1 Limoniibacter sp.
CGTAAACATGCCGAGGGCTTTCGCCTGAAATGATGGGTGAGTAAACCACTTAATTCTCGCCCAGCATTTCGCGCCCGATCAACATACGACGGATTTCCGATGTGCCAGCGCCAATTTCATAGAGTTTGGCGTCGCGCAAAATGCGGCCTGTGGCGTAATCATTGATGTAGCCATTTCCGCCAAGCAGCTGAATTGCGTCCAGTGCAACTTGAGTGGCCTTTTCAGCGGCATAAAGAATGCAACCGGCTGAGTCCTTGCGCGTGGTTTCGCCGCGGTCACACGCTGAAGCCACCGCATAAACATAAGCGCGGCAGGCATTCAGCGTGGTGTACATGTCGGCAAGTTTACCTTGCACCAATTGGAATGAACCGATTTGTTGGCCAAATTGCCGCCGTTCACGCGTATAGGGCGCAGCCAAATCCAGCGCGGCCGCCATCAAGCCGAGGGGCCCGGCAGCGAGCACCACACGTTCATAATCAAGGCCGCTCATCAGAATTTTTGCGCCTTGCCCTTCTGCGCCCAGCATATTTTCAAACGGCACTTCGCAGTCTTTGAACACCAGTTCGCAAGTGTTTGAGCCGCGCATGCCAAGTTTATCGAGCTTGGGTGACGACGAGAAACCTGCCATGCCGCGTTCAATAATAAACGCCGTTATGCCTTTCGAGCCTGCACTAAGATCGGTCTTCGCATACACCACCAAAGTGTGCGCATCCGGCCCGTTGGTGATCCACATTTTGGTGCCGTTAAGAATATAACAATCGTTCTTTTTATCTGCCCTGAGTTTCATTGAGATCACGTCCGAGCCCGCACTTGGCTCGCTCATGGCCAATGCGCCAATATGCTCGCCCGAGCAGAGTTTCGGCAGATATGTCGATTTTTGCACCGGCGTGCCCCAACGGTTGATCTGGTTCACGCAAAGGTTCGAATGCGCGCCATAGGAGAGTGCAATTGAGCCCGAAGCACGGCTGATCTCCTCCACCGCCACCACATGGGCGAGATAGCCCATGCCTGTGCCGCCAAAATCCGGGTCGGCAGTAATTCCAAGAAGACCTAAATCGCCGAAGCGTTTCCACAGATGCATCGGAAATGCATTGTCACGGTCTGTTGCCACCGCCAGTGGCGCAATTTCACCCTGCGCAAAGCGACTCACTGTTTCTCGCAAGGCGTCAATATCAGTGCCAAGTCCAAAATTCATTGAGTGCTGATACATTTTACGCTCCCGTCTGGCCAACCAACCGCGCCACCAAAATCTGATAGTTCTCAATCACGCCCGAAACCGGCATTTTTTCATCGGGCCGAAACCACACCACCACGCCGGTGACCATTTGAATAATCGCCATTGCTGTCAATGCGATGTCGCCGATCGAGAAGACGCCATGTTCTTGGCCGTCCCGTAAAATCGCACGCAACTCTTTTTCATATTCGTTACGCTTGCGTAATATTTTGGTAAGGTTTTCTTTATCCAGCGCCCGCAATTCCAGATTGGAAACCTGCGTCGACATCCGCCGTTCCACATGAAAAGAAATATGATTGGCAACAAAGGTTTTAAGTCGATCCATTGCGCTGCCAGTTGTAATATCTGCTGTCGCCCATGCCGCAGCCAACTCGTCCAAATGCGTGTTGAGTAAAAAATACAGCAATGCCTGTTTGGTTGGATAATAGCGGTAAAGGGCAGGGGCCCCAACACCAACCGCGGCACCCAAATCCCGCATCGACATTGCCTCAAAGCCGTGACGCGCAATCAAGTTTAGCGCTGTCTCACGTATTTTTGCAGCAGTCCTTACCCCTGATGAACCCGTAGTTCGCCCCAATATGCCCTCCCAGATTTGAGAAGCAAATAATAAAACGGTTGTTCACTTAATGCAAGTGCATAGCCAGTGGACGGTTGTCCGTTATGTCATATTGCGAACTGCGAATAATGGATAACGAAATACGACTTCTAAAATCGAAGCACGCTCTTCGCTTTTGCCCTTGCCCCAACTCCCTGCTCCAGCTATTGCCGTTATGCATTGGAGAGGTGGCCGAGTGGTCGAAGGCGCGCCCCTGCTAAGGG
>JANMFT010000409.1:0-5676 GCA_031374255.1 Limoniibacter sp.
TTTTGCCGGTTCAGGACTTGAAATTCACGGCACTGAAGGGTCGATTTTTGCCCGCAATGTAATGACCCAACAACCTGTTGGCGAAATCGAACTGGTCACAAAGGCTGGCCGCGAAACCATAAGCTATAACAAGCACAATCTTTATGGCGAGGCTGTCCGCCGCTTTTGTGCCGCTGTTGAAGGCACAGGCACCGTTTCGGCTTCAGGTGAAGATGGCGTGAAGTCACTCGCAATTGCTCTTGCGGTTCGCGAAGCCGCAAACAGCGGAAAACGCGTTGATGTGGATTACGGCGCATGAGTAAACTCGTCACCACCGCTGAAGCTGCCGCCCGCATTCCGGATAATGCTGTCGTCACTGTGTCGTCGTCGTCGGCACTGGGTTGCCCCGATAAAATGCTAGCCGCTATTGGTGCGCGGTTTGAAGAGACCGGCCACCCGCGCAACCTCACTATGCTGCACCCGATTGCGGCAGGCGATATGTATGGCGTTAAGGGTATTGATCATCTGGCAAAAGACGGCTTGATCTCAACCATAATTGCGGGCTCTTACCCGTCCGGCCCATCAAGTCTGCCGATGCCCGAGATTTGGTGCATGGTGGTTGAAAACCGGATTGCCGCCTATAATGTGCCGTCCGGCATAATGTTTGATATGCACCGTGATGTTGCCGCGCGCAGGCCCGGAGTGCTCACCAAAGTTGGCCTCGAAACCTTCGTTGACCCTATCCGCGAAGGCTGCGCCATGAACGAACGCGGCGCTGAGACACCCATCGTTTCGCGTGTGGAACTTGGCGGTGAAACCTGGCTGCATTTTCCAAATATTGTGCCCGATGTCTGTATTTTACGTGCCACCACTGCCGATGAGCGCGGCAACCTTACTTACGAGCATGAGGGCGCTTATCTCGGCGGTCTCGATCAGGCCATTGCCACCCGCAACCATGGCGGCTTGGTGATTGCGCAAGTCAAACGCGTGACAGCCAATGGCTCGCTGCGCCCGCATGATGTGCGCGTGCCCGGGCATATGGTCGATCTGATTGTGGTTGACCCTGACCAGAAACAGACCACGGAGACGCTGTATGATCCGGCGATTTCCGGCGAGATTATGCGGCCATGGAACTCGTTCAAAAACGCCGAACACGGCGTTGAAAAAGTCATTGCCCGCCGCGCCGCGATGGAACTGAAATCTGGCCAGACCGCCAACTTAGGGTTCGGCATTTCAGCAATGGTTCCACGTATTTTGCTCGAAGAGGGCCACGGCCAATCCGTGACCTGGGCCATCGAGCAGGGCGCTGTCGGCGGCATGCCACTTACCGGTTTTGCCTTTGGCTGCGCCTCAAACGCCGATGCCTATATGCCGTCACCGAACCAGTTTTCCTATTTTCAGGGTGGCGGGTTCGACATGGCTTTCCTGTCGTTCATGGAAGTGGATGTCGAAGGCAATGTGAATGTTTCAAAGCTCGGCAAGAAGCCTTATCTAACAGCGGGTTGCGGTGGTTTTGTCGATATCACTGCACACGCCAAGAAGATTGTGTTCTCCGGTTGGTTTGAGGCCGGTGCGGAAATCGCGCTAAGCGTTGATGGCTTGCGGGTGGCCAAGCCCGGCAAATTCACCAAAATGGTGGAAGCCGTGGAGCATGTGACATTCTCCGGAAAACGCGCGCTGCAAACCGGACAGGACGTTATGTATGTCACCGAGCGCTGCGTCATTCGCCTCACAGAAAACGGGCTTGTGGCCACTGAGATTATGCCGGGCATTGATGCCGCGCGAGACATCGTAGAAGCCTCGCAAGGCCGTGTCACTGTCGCAGGCAATGCCACGATCATGCCGCTGTCTTTGTTGCGGCCCGAACCGATGGGGCTGCGACTATGAGCGGCATTCTTTTCAAAGTTGAAAACCGCATCGCAACCGTCACGCTCGATAATCCGGCAAAGCTCAATGCGTTGACACCGGATATGCTGAGCGAAATCGCGCGGCTTTGCGACGTGATTGAAGCAGATAACTCCATTCTCGCTGTCATTTTGGCAGCTTCCGGCGCACGCGCTTTTTGCGCGGGTGCAGATATCAATGCCTGGTCCGACATTCCTCCCGGAGAGTTTGCGCGGCATTGGGTGCGGGGCGGCCACCGCGTGGTGGACCGTCTCGCACGCCTTTCAAAGCCGACGATTGCGGCGATCAATGGCCATGCATTCGGCGGCGGGCTAGAACTTGCCGCCGCCTGCGACATCCGCGTGATGGCCCCCACTGCAACGCTCGCATTGCCTGAAGCTGCCGTTGGCATTGTTCCGGGCTGGTCTGGCACGCAACGATTGGCGCGGCTGTTGCCGGAAGCCGTGCTCAAAGAAATGGTGCTGTTTGGGCGGCGCTTATCTGCCGAACGCGCTCATCAACTGGGTTTTGTCGCCGAAATTGCTGAAGATGTTTTAAGCGCCGCACATGCGATAGCTGCCAAACTCGATGCAACATCACCAGCTGCAACCGAAATCGCCAAATACATGGTTCACGCCGCTGTTGGCGAAGACAGTTCCGCTATGATTGAAGCGCTCGGCAGTGGCATGATTGGCGCAACCGCCGACCGCGCAGAGGGCGTTGCAGCCTTTAAATCCAAGCGCCAACCGAAGTTTGAGGGAAAGTGATATGACCGCGTTTACAATCATTCCCGCCAGCAAAACTGCGCTTCCCAAAGCGCCCTTTCAGGGCAGGCATTTCATCGATGGCGCATTTCAACCCAGCGCAGACGGGCAGACCTTTGACCGCGTGTCGCCTTCGCATGGCGTCGTTGTCAGCCGGTCGGCACTCGGCCGTGAAGTTGAAACCTTGGCAGCGATTAAAGCTGCACGCGATGCTTTTGACTCAAGAATTTGGAACGATCTATCTGGCAAAGCCCGTGCCGCTTATCTCTTGAAAATTGCTGATTTGATCGAGTCTAATGTCGAACGGTTTGCGCTTTTGGAAACGCTTGAAAGCGGCAAACCCATCTCGCAATCACGCGGTGAAATTGAGGGCTCCGCCGATCTTTGGCGCTATGCTGCTTCGCTTGCCCGCACGCTGCATGGCGACAGCCACAACACGCTCGGCGCCGATATGCTGGGCGTGATTTTGAAAGAACCTGCCGGTGTTGTGTCCATCATCACACCGTGGAATTTTCCGTTCTGGATATTATCTCAGAAATTGCCATTTGCGCTGGCGGCGGGCTGCACCTGCGTTGTCAAACCATCCGAAATGACGCCATCAACCACCGCTATGCTAGGCGAACTTTTGCTGGAAGCAAAACTTCCAGCTGGTGTGGTCAACATCGTTCTTGGCTACGGCCAGCCGGTAGGCGCGTTGATGGCCTCACACCCTGACGTCGATATGGTGACGTTCACCGGCTCTACAGGCGTCGGCAAAGCCATCTCAGCTGCTGCTTCCGGCACACTGAAAAAAGTAGCACTCGAACTTGGCGGCAAAAACCCGCAGGTGATTTTTCCGGATGCGGATTTGGAATCGGCGGCAGACGCTGTCGTGTTCGGCATTTATTTCAACGCCGGAGAATGCTGCAATTCCGGCAGTCGCGTGATCGTGCATGAGGATATCGCCGAAGCGTTTATTAAACGCGTTGTGGAGTTGTCGGCCAAAGTGGCGTTCGGCGATCCGCTAGACCCGGCAACTCAAGTCGGCGCGATTATTTCCACCGCCCATCACGATAAAATTCACAGCTATGTTGAAGACGCCAAAGCCGCCGGTGCTGTAGTCAATATGGGCGGAAGCGGCTTTTCAACGCCGGGCCTGCCGGGCAAGTTTTACGGCCCGACGGTGATTTCAAATGTAACGCCGAACATGGCAATCGCCCGCGAAGAGGTGTTCGGGCCGGTGCTGGTTGTGCTGACATTTTCGACTTTGGACGAAGCCATCGCGCTCGCCAATGATGCTTTTTACGGTCTGTCAGCGGGCGTCTGGAGTGAAAACATCCATACCTGTTTAGCCTTTGCCCGCCGCGTTCAGGCTGGCACCATTTGGACCAACACTTGGATGGATGGTTACCCCGAAATGCCGTTTGGCGGCTTTAAACAAAGCGGTTCCGGCCGCGAACTTGGCCGTTATGGCCTCGACGAATTCCTTGAGGTGAAAACGCTGACGATGCGGATTGGCCGCACGAGAGCGCCTTGGGTGAAGAACCACTGATCCAAATTGATCAGAGGATATGAGTTACGCAGTTCAACAGGGAGGATATCCGAATGCGTATTATGAAACTTTCGATGATTGCCGCGCTGGCTTTTGCCGGTTCAACCGCAATGTCTACCGCCGCTGAAGTTGAGGTTCTGCATTGGTGGACATCAGGCGGTGAAGCCACCGCGCTTGAAGTCTTGAAAAAAGACCTCGAAGCTAAAGGCTTTGGGTGGAAAGATATGCCAGTTGCCGGTGGTGGCGGCGAAGCAGCCATGACAGCCCTTCGCGCCCGTGTTACCGGCGGCAATGCGCCAACCTCGGTTCAATCACTTGGCTTTGATATCACCGACTGGGCCAAACAGGGGGTTGTTGGCGATTTGTCTGAAGCCGCTGCCGCTGGTGGTTGGGATGCTGTTGTGCCTGCAGCACTTCAGGGCTTTTCCAAATATGACGGCAAATGGATTGCTGCGCCAGTAAACGTCCATTCCACAAACTGGGTCTGGATCAACAAATCTGCGCTTGACGCAGCAGGCGGAAAAGCCCCTACAACTTGGGAAGAGCTGGTTGCGGTGCTTGATGCCATGAAGGCCAACGGTATTACACCGCTCGCCCATGGCGGCCAGCCTTGGCAGGAAGCCACAGTGTTTGACGGTGTGGTTTTGTCTTTGGGTGCAGACTTCTACAAATCAGCATTCATCGATCTCGATCCAGCGGCACTGGGCGGCGAAAAAATGGTTGAAGCTTTCACCCGTTTGGCCAAACTACGCACCTATGTTGACGATAACTTCTCTGGCCGCGACTGGAACCTTGCTTCAGCCATGGTTATTGAAGGTAACGGCGGCATGCAAATGATGGGCGACTGGGCCAAAGGCGAGTTCCTCAAAGCCGGTAAAAAACCGGGCGCAGATTTTGTTTGCATCCGCTTTCCCGGCACACAAGGCGCCGTTACGTTCAACGCCGACCAGTTCATGATGTTTAAAGTCGGCGACGAAGCAAAAGCTGCACAGCTTCAGATGGCATCATCTATCATGGATCCATCATTCCAGTCTGCGTTCAACGTTGTTAAGGGTTCTGTTCCCGCCCGTACTGACGTTTCAAACGAAGCCTTTGATGATTGTGGCAAAAAAGGCATGGCTGATCTGGCTGAAGCCAGCACATCCGGCAATTTGTTCGGCTCCATGGCTCATGGCCACGCCGCACCTGCCGCAATCAAGAACGCAGTTTATGACGTTGTAACCGCAGCCTTTAACGGTGAACTCGCCCCGGCTGATGCCGCTGTCGAGCTGGCCAAAGTGGTTGCCGCGGCTAAAAAATAAGTGATCAATGCCGGGCGTGAATGTCGCGCCCGGCACTCTATTTTCATCAGGGGAATGATATGGCAACAGTGACACAAGACGTGTCGCACGGCGGCAGGAATGCTGTCCGCTGGCTGCAGGATAATCTGCCGAAACTGGTGCTCGCGCCAAGTTTTGCTGCCATTCTCCTTTGCGTTTACGGCTTTATCATTTTCACGGCTTGGCTCAGCTTCACCAA
>JANMFT010000444.1:0-12718 GCA_031374255.1 Limoniibacter sp.
AACGCGATGATGCGCTGCTTGATTTTACAGCGCGCATGATAGCGTTCCGCAAAGATCACCCTGCACTGACGCAAGAGACATTCTTGGGCAGTGAAGACCATACGCGTGTCCAGATTGTCTGGCACCAGCCCGATGGGCGTCCGATGTCTGACGAGATTTGGAACCAAGCGGAATTGCGCGTGATCGGGATGTATCTTGACGTTGCAAACCAAGTCCTTTTGCAGGGTGAGGAGCAACGCGACCCGCTGTTCATTGTGATGAATTCCGGCGGCGAAGTGACATTCACACTGCCGGACTACGACGGCGTAAAGGTATGGCGGCGTGTTTTAAACACTGTGGCTGATGATGCTTTTATGGATGATCCGGTCGCGGACAACCACATCGTGATTGCGCCCGCCAGTGTCAGCATTTTTATTCCATCATGATCAAAATTCGGGATCAAAATCAGGCTTGCCTGGAGGGAACCATCGGGCCGGTTACAGCGTTACCTCAATGAACGAAGCAGCGGATATTCCAGCTGCGAAACCCTTGAGGAGACGGCCATGAAAACCATGAAAGAAGCCTTCAGCCATTTGCTGAAAGATATTTATTACGCTGAAAATGCATTGATTAAGGCGTTGCCAAAAGCATCTCAAGCGGCAACAAACAAGCATTTGAAAGCGGCGCTTGACGCCCATTTGACTGAAACCAAGGGCCAGATCAAAATGCTGGAAAGCGTGTTTGAAAGTATCGGTGAAAAGCCTTCGGGCGAGAAGTGCGATGCGATTGAGGGTCTCATTAAAGAGACCGATGGTTTGATCAAAGAAGCAACAGGCGTTGCGCTCAACGCTTCGCTTTTGGCATCTGCTCAAGCCATTGAGCACTATGAAATCGCACGCTACGGAACGCTGCGCGAATGGGCAAAAGTTCTGGGCTATGATGAAGCCCACGCCATGCTCGGCAGCATTCTTGATCAGGAAAAAGCTGCCAACAGCAAGCTTACAGCGATTGCTGTTTCAGACATTAACGCTTGAATTTTCAAGTCCGTTCCGGCCGGTTTTGGCCACCGGAACAAACTCAAAAATACCCCGTAAAAGGATTTCAAAATGAACACGAACCTTAATTCCGAACGGTCAGTACCGCGATCCGAAGCCTATCCTTTGTCCAGCATTTCAAAACTGCATGTCACTTTGGTGGACGCCATAAAGGGCTATGACACCATGAGCGAAAAGGCAGAAGCTGATCTGCGTCTGGCTATCCAGCCTTTCGCCACAATTCACCGCCGCCATGCCGCAGAACTTGCCGCAATATTGCAAGATAATGGTCTGTCACCTGACACTGACGGTTCGCTGATGAGCCTTGTTCATGAAACTGTTGTGAGCGTGCGGGCCTTGTTTGGTGATCTTGATACGGACGCACTGCCATCTGTTATCAGCGGCGAAGAAGCTATTTTATCTGACTACTCCGAAGCACTTGCCGATGTCGCCGTGGCTCATGATCGCGAACCGGAAGGCATGCATACGCCTTTGGCTGAACGCCTCAACGCGCATGTGCAAGAACTGCAATCCCTCCTGCAACAAGCACGTGCGCGTGTGCCGGCTGAAAGTTAAGTTTCCAAATTTGCGATGGAACTTTTGGTAACTCGAAGCGTTCACTTTGCATCAACCATATTACAGGAATGCGATGATGTTGAACCATTTGGTAAAAAGTGAACGCGCAGCGCGTGATGCCTTTTTGAACGACGATTATTTCAATAACGGCGTCGACGATGCCGAAAAAATTGACGTGCTTGTGAGCACATTTACATTCCTCGCGATGACGGCCGCTTTATGCGCTGCCGCAATTGCTATCGTCATCCTGCTGGTTTGAACGGAGAAAACTCATGACAACTTCAACTATCCTTTTGATCGTTCTTATCCTCTTGCTTGTTGGCGCGCTGCCATCTTGGGGCTACTCCCGAAATTGGGGCGTTGCGCCTTCAGGCCTGCTTGGAACCGTCGTGATTGTGCTTATCATTTTGATGTTGATGGGCCGGATTTAAACGCTCAAACCGAAGGAGAAAAACATGCGCGGCATTTTATTGTGGTTGGTTGGATTGCCAATTCCTGTGATCATCGGGCTCTATTTATTCGATTTCATTTGATTGGCTGTCCCTGATACAACACATTGAATTCACTATAAAAACCTCGCAAAAAGCGGGGTTTTTTTTATGGGCGCACGGGAACAATAAAGCGGCGCCGACGTTATTTAAGCAGAGGATGCGGATTTGAATGTCAGGTCAAATTAAGCCTGTGCCGCACCCCTTCAACCGCAAACGAGGACTATAAAAATGTTCAAAAAACTTTTGGCAACCACTGCCATCATCGGCATTTTTGCCGGCACAACTTTTGCACAAGATGCTGCAAAACCGGCAACCACAGCAACACCAAATGCGATGATCTTTGATCGCAATGCGCAAGCCTTGACCGACACCGACGGCTACTTTGCAGCCACATCAGGCCAGCTTCTAGCGTCTAGCCTGATGGGCGAAAATGTTTACAACTCCACCGCTGAGAACGCCGAAAAAATCGGCGATGTAAATGACGTTGTGATGGGACCAAATGGTGCAGCAGATGCTGTCATTATTGGTGTTGGCGGTTTTCTGGGAATTGGTGAAAAGGCTGTTGCTGTTGATTTTGACCGCCTGACCTGGGTAGAAAAAGAGGGTGACCGTTGGCTGGTTGTTGAAGCCACCAAAGCCCAACTTGAAGGCGCACCGGCCTTTGATACCACCATGTTTAAGCAGGCCGCAGCTGACGCAAACTCAAACATACAGACCGCATCAACGACAGCTGATGCCGAATATGAAACCGTTGACCGCAGCACATTAACGGCCGAAAACTTGATTGGCACCCGTGTTTATGGCGCGGGCGATGCTGATCTTGGTGAGATTGGCGATATCGTCATGGGCGCTGACAACATGATCGAAGCCTATATTGTTGATGTTGGCGGCTTCCTTGGCATGGGCGAAAAAGCTGTGGCGATTGATGCGGCTAAAATTAACGTGCTGAAAGCTGCTGATGGCAAAATGGTACTGCGCACGCCCTACAGCGAAGAACAGTTAAAGGCACAGGCAACCTACACCGCCGATACCTATAAGAGTGATCGCGACGCGATCTTGCTGCGTTAATCCGCTCTTATAACTTCAATAAAAGGGCTCGTTCGCGGGCCCTTTTTTCTTGTTATCGCGGAACAAATATCCGCTTCACGCGTTGAACTGCCAGATAAGCAAAACATCAAGAAGGAACATCATCATGACCATTGCAGAATCAAACACCCTTAAAAGTACCCGCAACGCAAAAGACGATGCGGATATCCACACCAAAATCACCAAGCTCAAAAATGAAGCCACAAACCTTGGCGCATCACTTGCTGAAACAGGCAGTGTGGAAGCCAAGCGCGTTTTGGAAAAAGGCGAGGAGCTCGCCCACGAGGCGGTGATTAAATCACGCGAGGCGCTTGATTATGTGTCGTCCGAACTCGAAACACTTGAGGCACAACTGGTAAAGCGCGTCCGTGAAAAGCCAATGCAATCGATGGGATTGGCAGTTGGTGCAGGCTTTATTTTGGCACTGTTGCTGCGCAAATGATCAGGCTGCTTCGTCTTATACCACTGGCTGCCGGGCTTGCGGCATCGCAGGCCCGCCACCGCGTGCGTGATGTAAAGTTGGGGCTTTTTGTGGCGATGGCGTTAGCGGTTGGCGCGGCAACGGCCTATGTTGGTGTGCTTGCTGCAATAGTGGCTTTGCTTCGACACCCGCTCGGTCTGGCAGGCGCGTTTCTAGCCACTGGAGCAGGCGCGCTGGCGCTGTCCTTGATTGCGGCATTTGCTTTTAAACTTTATCGCAGATCAGTTGCCCGAACATGGCGGACGCGCGAGCAAAGCATCAACCGCTTGGCATCCACGGGTCTGGCTTTAGTGCCACTCTTGGCGCGCCGTTACACAATGTCTAACCCGAAACTCGCATTGGCTGCGGCTGGCGGGTTGGGCCTATTATTGGCTACGCTCACTTCAGCCAAATCACGAGATTGACGTTTCGTTTATAAAAACGGGCGAAGGGTTTTTGCGTCCGGCCGCCATTTGGCAATGCGGTTTAACCCTTCGCTTTCCAGCACCGCACAACCACCATCCTGCCAAGCAATCAATTTGAGCGCAGCCAGTTTGCGCATCGTCTTATTGGTGTGAACTGTTGACAGACCAAGCGTGTCAGCGACGTGGCCTTGCGTCATTGGCAATGTGATAATCTTGCCAGACAAAAACCCGGTTTCGCGCGCGCGGTTTGCCAAAAACGCCAGCAGATAAGCAGCGCGCTCCAGCGCTGAGCGCCGCCCTATAGATAATAAATGTTCGTCAAGCACCTGCTCTTCGCGGGCTGCCATCCATGTCAAATCATAGCCTAAAGCCGGGTGCTCACGGTAAAGCGTCATGAAGCGTTTGCGTTCAAAAATACAAAGCCGCACGTCTGACAGCGCCTCAACGGAATGGTCCATCTCGGCCATCATCGCACTTTGGATACCGACAAGATCGCCCGGCATGGAGTAGTTTAAAATCTGGCGGCGTCCGTCTTCCAGCATTTTATAACGGAACGCAAAACCCTCCAGCACAGTAAATACGCGGTCGCTGGTCGTGCGTTCGCTGAGGATTGTCGCGCCGCGTTTCAGCCAAAGTTCGCCGGCTTTAAAGTCTTGAATAAAGGTCAATTCTTCGGGCGTAAAATCACGCATGCGCTTGTTTGTGCGCAGCGGACATTGCTTGCAGGCAATGACATTTGTTGTTTTGGCAGTTTCGATTTCGCTCATAATAGTGTCATGACCTATGTCTTAGTTAAGTGACGGATGGCGCTCAAAACGTTCAAGCGGGTTTTTGCCAAATGGAAATCCGCCATGAAAACGTTGCCCAACCGCCAACTCAAGTGCCTTATTATTGAACCTTCTGGAATTATTGCCGCTGAACTCGAGGATGAGTTGCGTTTTGCTTTTGATGCAAAAGTATACGCAGATCCATGTGAGACCTTTGACGAAGACTTCGATATCGCAATTTTGGATTGCCCCACTTCAATGACAGTTTTTTTAGGCCTGATCGACCAATTGCGAACCAAAACACGCGCCTTTGTTTTTACGCATACGCACGAATTGCCGATCGAAGTTGCGGTGAAAGATATTGTCTATCGCAATGTGCCGAAACCCTATCCGATGACTTCCGTGCTTAACCTGATATCAGATTTGATTGACGAGATGGATTTCCGCGACACTGCTTAGGCCACAAACGCGCGTTTCACCAAAGGCGATGATACGGCATCGGGGCCGTAATCATTGCTGTCGGCTATACCCAGTAATTCGTGCAATTTGGCGCGGGCGCGGTTGACGCGGCTTTTGATGGTGCCGACTGCGCAATTGCATATCCCGGCGGCTTCATCGTAACTCATGCCGGATGCGCCGATCAGGATAATAGCTTCACGCTGATCCGGCGGTAATTGGTTGAGCGCGCGGCGAAAATCCAGCATGTCCATGCTGCCATATTGTGCCGGGTGGGTGGCCATGGCTTCGGTAAAAATGCCGTCGCTGTCCTGAACCTCGCGTCCGGCTTTGCGCATTAAGCTGTAAAATTGGTTTCGCAAAATCGTAATCAACCACGCAATCATATTGGTGCCGGGTTCGAACTGGTCCTGGTGCGACCAGGCTTTCAAAACCGTGTCCTGAACCAAATCATCGGCCTGCGAAGCGTTGCCGCACAACGAAATTGCAAATGCGCGGAGGCGTGGCAGTGCCGCCAGCATTTCACGTTTGAACGGATTTGCCGGTTCATCTGCCATCTTTTGCACCGCGACCAGTTGAAGTATCTGCTAATTGCCTGCTCGCACTTTCAGCCGCGTCTAATTTATTCAGTAAATCGAGGAAGCGATCGGGAATGTCCTCATCTTCAATGGCCGAAAAAAAGTCGCGTAAGCGCTGCCCCACGGCATCGTTTTCAGATGAAATGCCATCTTTAATACCGCCGCCTGATGAGGCTTTTCCATTCTTGTTTGATTTCACGCCAATTTTCCCTTGGAAAAACGATTTACGCAACTGACTATGTCATCAAACGCTCCACGCTAAAAAAAGTTCCATTCTCGGAACTTTTTTGTGCATCATGCATTTAAGGCTCAGGCTAGTTTTATTTGAGGGAAATACCCATGACATTATCGACGCGCATTGCGCCTTTGCTTCCGCTGCTCCGCCGTTATGCGCGCGCGGTGACGGGCACTCAAAATGCGGGCGATGCCTATGTGGCTGCCACTTTGGAGGCGCTAATTGCCGACGTCAGCGCATTTCCTAAACTCTCCGATGACCGTGTTTCACTCTACCATATGTTTGCCCGGATAGTTGAAACCACCAAGCTGGATTTAAAACCTGGTGTATCGCCTTTTGCATGGGAACAACGCGCCACGGCCACTTTGAGTTCCGTGCCAACCACTGAACGGCAAGCATTTTTATTGCTGTCAATTGAAGGCTTTAGCGTGGCTGAAATTGGTGAGATTCTCGACCACACTGCCGATGATGTGCATGAGCTATTGTCCCGCGCCGCGCATCAAATTGCCGAAGATGCCTCAACCGAAATCATGATTATTGAAGACGAACCCTTGATCGCCATGGATATTGAATCGCTTGTCACAGACCTTGGCCATTCAGTAACCGGCGTTGCCCGCACGCTCAAGGAAGCAATGCTATTGTTTGCCAAAAAACCACCGAAAATGGTGCTCGCCGATATTCAACTCGCCGATGGTTCATCTGGCATTGATGCCGTTAATATGATTTTGAAAACGTCCGACATTCCCGTGATTTTTATTACGGCCTTTCCAGAGCGTTTGCTTAGTGGCGAGCGGCCGGAGCCGGCGTTTCTGGTCACCAAACCGTTTAACCCGGATATGGTAAAAGCCATGATTTCACAGGCACTGTTTTTTCAGCAAAATTCAAAACTGGCTGCATAATATGCCGCAACTGGGGGCTGCGGCAAAACAGGGTATCCCATTGACACTTACGGCAGCGCTGCGGGAAAAAACGTGGCGCGGCTGGCTGTTTCGCGTGGCGGTTCTTGCAACAAGCTATCTGATAATCGCAACATTCGGTCTGCAATATGCTGTGGTTAATGGTGCGGGGCCGCCGTTCTGGCCAGCAGGCGGTATCGGCCTTGCTGGGCTTCTCATAGGCGGATTGAACCTTTGGCCCGCCATCGCCATTGGCCGGATATTGGCCGGTATCGTAACCGGGTCAGGTCAGCCGTTTATTGCAGAAATCGGGCTGGGTTTAGCACAAGCCGGTGCGAGCTGGGTTGCGATCTATATGTACCGTTATCAGGCCCGCGTTGAGCGTGATTTGGCGTCCGTTGTCTCAGTCATACGCTTTTCGATTTATGGCGCAGGCCTTTATGCTCTGCTGGTAACGTTCTTTGGCGTGTCAATTTTGGCTGTTTCGTCAAACTTGAGCGTAGAGCGGATCGGCGAAGTGTTTCTCATGGGCTTTTTCTCCGCTGGAGGTGGTGCGCTGGTGGTGTGCCCCCTGATCGTGAACTGGTGGTTTGGCCCGAAAATCAAACGCCGTCTCTATTTTTGGCTGTTGATGGCTCTGGTACTGGCCAGCTCAATTCTCATTCTTTTTGCTACCACTGACACAACGCTGCGCGCTTGGCATGTGATGCCGTTGCTGCTGTGGGCGGCGTTGGTTTTTCGTGTGCGCGGTGCAACAACAGGCATTGCGATTGTGGCGATGATGGCGCTGGCGGGTGCAATTTGGAATGTGCCTTTTGCCGGCGCTGAAACTGATAATGTGTTTGTGCGCATTTCGATGATGCAACAATTTACTGTGATTGTGGCGCTGACATTTTTGTTTGTGGCGGCCCTACAGACCGACCGTGAACGCGACTCTGAGCGTTTTTTGCGCCGTGTGCTCGATAATATTCTGGCATTTGTTGTAGTGCTTAAACCTGATGGAACGTTGGTTGAAGCTAATCTTGGCACGCTTGCGATGGCGGGGCTGGATTTATCTGATGTTGTGGAAAAACCGTTTGACCAATCCTTCTGGTGGGCGGGCGATGAAAAACGCCAGCGCGATTTGAGGGACGCCATAGCCCGCGCTGCGGCAGGTCAAAGTCAACGCTTTGATGTCTCAATCCGCGGTTTAAACGGCGTTCCGTTCTGGATTGATTTTCAACTTGCGCCGCTGAGGGACAGCACCGGCGTCATTACGCATCTGATCGCCTCCGGCGTTGATTTAACGTCGAGGCGTGACGCTGAGAGCAAAGCGCGCGAACTGGCAGAAATCATTGAGAAGATGCCGGATTTGGTGACCACGGCAGATTTGCAGGGCAATCTGACGTTTTTAAATGCCGGCGGGTGGGAGATGATCGGCAGCCCGCAAAAAACTTTACCCGGGCTGCATATGACCGATATTATCAGTGCCCAGCATACCGAAGTGGTTATGCAGCAGGCTGTGCCTGCCACTTTGCTGGAAGGTACTTGGCGCGGCGAAAGTGCGCTGAAAACTTCAAACGGCCTTGAAGTGCCGGTCAACCAAGTGATTTTGCTACACCGTGATGAAGCAGGCAACCCGGCGCGCATTTCCACGATAGCGCGGGATATTACCCGCGATAAAGCGGACGCTGAACACCGGTCATTGCTGATGCGTGAACTCTTGCACCGTGTCAGGAACACGCTTGCCATCATTCAGTCGATTGCCCGTCAGACCGCGCGTTCGACACCTGACCCGAAAAAATTCGCCGAAGTGTTCATCGGCCGTGTCGATGCCATGGCGGCAGCGCATACACTGCTCAACGATACCAATTGGGCTGCGCCGGACATGCGTTCGGTCATTAAATCGCAACTGGGTGGCTTTACGGCTGACAGCGCGCAAGGCCTTATTTTGAAAGGCGCTGATTTGAAGCTTCCGCCGGAGGTTTCCACCAAGTTTGGCTTGGTGCTGCATGAGCTTGGCACCAATGCGCAAAAATATGGCGCCTGGGCAAAAGAAGGCGGGCATGTTGCCATGAGTTGGGCGCTGCAGGGCCAAGCTGTTAATGTGATTTGGGATGAAACGTTCGCGCAAGGCCATGTCCTAGAGCCAGTATCGGGCGAACCGCGCCGCGGGTTCGGTTCAACGCTCATTGAACGCAGCGTCAGTGACTATGAAAAAACCAGTCGCGCAGGCGGATTGAAGATCACTTTCTCAGTGCCGATCCACGACTAGCGTCATAACTTATTAATTTCACAAAAAGCTGCGGAACCTTTTGCGCGATCAAGTGTTTATTTGGCATGCACAACACAGCCGCAAGATGATTGCGTGTTGCGCCCATTGATCAAACAACAGGAGCACATGATGTCCAGCACCACAGATAAAATCAAAGGCATGGCCAATGAGGCCGCAGGTAATGTCAAACAGGCCACCGGCAAAGTGGCTGGCAGCAAGCGCTTGGAAGCCGAGGGCATGGTGCAAGAGCGTAAAGGCGAAGCCCAGCAGGCCGTCGGTAAAGCCAAAGACGCTGTCAAAAAAGTTGTCGATAAAATTTAGAATTGCCGGCGTTCCGTTAGAATTGGAACTGGTATCTTAAGTCTCTGTTTTGTCGCCCCGTTTTTGCGAAAAACCGCAAACATTTTTCGGTGCGATGCACTGATCTTTGTCTATCCAATATTAAATATGCTCGAAGTGGTCCCTCCTACAAAGAGCATTTGGCGTCAGTCCGGTTATTTCGGACTGGCGCTATTATTTTTTGAAATTCATTTGTATCTAAAACAGGTTGAGCCTTTATTGGCTCTGCTTGCTAGAGCAACGGGTGTTCCTATAGAAGCGGAGCTGTTGCTCTAAGTTATTGTTTTGTCTTATCGTTTTAGCGAAAACCGCACACACTAATTCGCATGATAATCTAAGTCCCTTGGCTGGTACCTGTGTGTTTCTGCTAAGCAGCGGGCGGGTTACAAATATCTTTGACCGGTTACTTGATTGCCGAAGGGTCAAAAATACTCGCTCCACAATTGCGATTTTTAAATAGTGCAGCGGTGCACGCGTATGATTGGAGAATAGATCAACCGCGTAATTGGGTTTGCTCTTAAAGCTCACCATTTGGCCTGAACGTGCGGACGGAGCATTTGGTCATAGACAGCTTTGATTTTGCCCATGGTTTCGCCGGATAGTGGTAAAATGTCTGAGGCTTTGGCATTGGCTTTGGCTTGCAAAACAGTCTTTGCGCCGGGGATAACCACGCTCACAGCATCGTGCATCAATATCCACTTCAGCGCGAAAGCTGCCATGGTAGCATTGCTGCCAACGATTGGCCGGATGCGCTCAACCGCTTCAAGACCGATATGATAAGGCACGCCGGAAAAGGTTTCGCCCATATCGAAAAATTCGCCATTGCGATTGAAGCTGCGGTGATCATCCTTGGCAAAATGGCTTTGGCCGTTCATCTTGCCGGTCAGCAAACCTGAGGCCAAAGGCACGCGGGCAATCACTGCAACATTGGCGGCTTTAGCTGCACTCAGAAAATCTGTGGCAACGCGCTGACGGAACATGTTGAAAATAATCTGGACACTGACAACACTTGGATGTTGGATGGCATCGAGCGCTTCTGAAATCTTTTCAACTGACACTCCATAATTGGCAATTTTGCCCTCGGCTTTGAGGCGTTCTAAAATATCAAAAACAGCCTTGCTCTTATACAGTGCAGATGGCGGGCAATGGAGCTGCACGAGATCGAGCGTATCCATTTCGAGGTTCTTGCGGCTGCGGTCGATCCAGCTTCGTAAATTGGCTTCTGAATAGCCTTCGACGGTTTGCTTGGGCAATCGCCGCCCCGCTTTGGTGGCCACATAGGGGCGTTTGCCTTTGCGGTTTTTCAGCACCTCGGCAATTAGCCGCTCGGAATGGCCGTCACCATAAACGTCTGCGGTGTCGATAAAATTGGTCCCGGCATCCAAAGCGGCGCTAAGCGCAGCCTTGGATTCTGTATCGTCTGTGGCACCCCACGTACCGCCAATGGCCCAGGCACCAAACCCGATTTCACCTGATTTAATGCCGGTCTTACCAAAAATTCTGTGTTGCATTTTCAACTCCCGCCACAGCACTCATTAAACGCAGAGCCAATCAATGCCAACATAAACTGAACGTAAATGTTCATGTTTTGATCGCTTTTTCCTGCGAATCAATTAAGCTGTCCGTATGAATGATCTCCCCACGCTACTTTCTCAAACCGCTTTCACGCTTGGTGCCACACCAATTAGCTATGGCTGGCTAATCGGTGTTATTGTACTGGCTGTAATATTACTTGTGTTTTTCGCAATGCGGTCAGCCAGTCTGGCACGGCAACAACAGCGGGAAGCAGCGTTTGAAAACGCCGAACGCACACGCATTGCGGAAGACCGCATGGCTGATGTCTTAAAATCGCAGGCTGAAATGCAAGGCCGTATGGCCACAATTGCGGAAGTGTTCGGGTCACGGCAAGCTGAAATGACCAAGGCTCTGGGCGAGCGTTTGGATGGTATGAGCCAGCGGCTTGGAACGTCTATGACCGAGCAAACCAAAGCCACGCATGATAACCTCGCTAAACTGCAAGAGCGGCTGGCGGTGATTGATACAGCACAAAACAATATTCAGTCGCTGGCAGCCAATGTTGTGCAATTGCAATCCATCTTGCAAAACAAGCAAACCCGCGGTGCCTTTGGGCAAGCGCGCATGGAGGCGATTGTAGCTGATGGGTTGCCACAAGGGGCTTACCAATTCCAAGCCTCGCTCACCAATGGCAATAGACCCGACTGCATTATTTTAATGCCCAACGGGCAGCCGCCCTTGGTGATTGATGCCAAATTTCCGCTGGAAGCATGGGAGCGCATCCGCGATGCCAAATCGCCTGAGGATATGACAATTGCCAACCGCAATTTCCGCCGCGATATTGAGGTGCATATCAAGGCAATCTCAGATAAATATTTCATTTCCGGCGAAACCCACGATACGGCGTTTATGTTTGTGCCGTCGGAATCTGTGTTTGCGGAAATCCATGAAAACCATGATGCCGTCATCCAAAAGGCACACCGCTCCCGCGTGGTTATCGTGTCGCCATCGCTGCTGATGCTGTCGGTTCAAATCGTGCAATCGGTATTGCGCGATGTGCGCATGCGCGAACAGGCACATCTGATCCAAGGTGAAGTTGTTCGGCTGATGGATGATGTTAACCGGCTCGACGATCGTGTGCGCAAATTGCAAAACCATTTCGGTATGGCACAAAAGGATATCGAAGAGGTACTTACCTCATCCGGCAAAATTACGAGCCGCAGCCGCAAGATAGAGGCATTGGATTTTACGACGCCGGAACCTGAAAAGAAAATAGCCGCTGTAGCCAGCACTTCCACCGGCCAATTAAAGCTGCGCGTTGTGGATGAGAATTAGCTGAGAAATTATGCCCTTGCGGCTCTCAAAAACGCGGCGATTTTAGCAATGTCTTTCACGCCAAAGGCGCTTTCAACACCTGATGAAATATCAAGACCAGGCGGATTGGCAATGGAGATGGCTTGCCCAACATTGCTGGCATCAATACCGCCAGCCAATAGATAATCGATACCATCGGGCAATTGGCTCAATATATGCCAATCAAATGAAACAGCATTACCGCCTGGCAATACCGCATCCTTGGGCGGCTTTGCATCGAACAGAAAACGGTCTGCGATGCCCATAAACGGGG